>JAGBFE010000013.1 GCA_018109965.1 Oscillospiraceae bacterium
AGGTCGTTTTTTTGATTTATTTTTCTCTGTATTCTCCGTCAATTACCTTTGGCTCTTCAGGTATTATAAATACACATGCAACGTAAAGTATAATGCCCATGAAAAATCCTGTGAATAAAGTTGCCGCAACCCAGATAAGTCCTTTGTCTGCCAGCTTGTCCATACCTACACCAAGCATGTCGCCGTGTTCGGTGGCAAGATCCATAAAGGTGTTAAAGATGCCTACAATACCGATGCGGTTTGTGTTGTCTGCGGTGCTGAGAGGTATTCTGATTTGTCTTTCAAGTCGGTTTTGCATAAAGGACTCCTTAAATAATAATGTATGGTTATAATTATATAACAAAGTTTATTTTAAACAACAAAAATGACGGATTTGTGTAGAGATTGATTTGACACAACCGATTATTTGTGATAATATAATCACAATCGCAGATATGAAATCTGCACTGAAACAAAATCAGTTATGCTATGAAAGCTGTAAAACGGGTATATAACGCGGTCTCCCGGAAAAGGGGAATGCTGCCAGGCCCGTTGGTTTTCGTGGCATTTTTTTATTTGGAGGAGTTTATGAACAATACAAAAAGACTTGTTATCTGTGCGCTTATGCTGGCTTTGTGCCTTGTGCTGCCATTTTTTACAGGACAGATACCTGAAATAGGCAATATGCTGTTGCCAATGCATCTGCCTGTGCTGTTGGCAGGCTTTGTGGTGGGCGGACCTTCTGCAATGATGGTGGGTGCTGTGGCACCTTTGCTGCGCAGTGTTATCTGGGGTATGCCGCCTATGTTTCCAAAGGCAATCGGTATGGCCTTTGAGCTTGCCACCTACGGCCTTGTGACAGGTGTGGTGTACAAAAGAACCAAAAAGGACACCAGGGGCGTGTTTGTTGCCCTTATCACAGCGATGATTGCAGGCAGAATTGTGTGGGGTGTTGTAAGCTTTGTTTTGTATGGTATAATGGGTAATGTACTTACAATACAGATTTTTATGGCAGAAGCTTTTCTCAATGCAATCCCCGGCATTGCAGTGCAGCTGGTGCTTATACCTGTGCTGGTGTCAGCCCTTAAAAAGACAAATGTGATGAAATAAGCTGTGATTTTATGGCACAAAACAATTGCAGTTAATATGGAAAGCAATACCAGGCACTGATGCATCTGACGGAACGATACGTTTTTTACACAGCACACATATCTGTCATATAAATGATTTATAAATTTAATATCACATATAAGGCGGAACAGATATGAAAGTTGTAATAATCGACGGGCAGGGCGGCAGCCTTGGCAAAGCGCTGACCGAAAAGATAAAAAACAGAACAGAGTGCGAAATTTTTGCCATAGGCACCAACAGCATTGCCACAGCTGCAATGCTCAAAGCAGGGGCACATCACGGCGCAACGGGGGAAAACCCTGTGGTTGTTGCCTGCCGTGATGCCGATGTGGTTATGGGCCCTGCAGGCATAATTGCGGCAGACTCTCTTTTGGGCGAAATCACTCCCCGTATGGCAGCTGCCGTTGCAATGTGCAAAGGATACAAAATTCTGCTGCCTGTAAGCAAATGCCGCATCTGTGTGGCAGGCGTTGCGGAAATGAGCTTTGCCGAAGCAATCGATGCTGCTGTGCAACAGCTTGAAAAGCTTGTAAAGGGGGAAGTATAGTATGAAAAAAATATTTTCCCTTATACTTGCTGCAGCACTGTGTTTTTCTTTTACAGCTTGCGGCGGCAATGGCAATGAAACACAGCAGGGCGAAAACGGCACAGCGGAAACTGTTGTTGCAAAAAAACTCAACCGCAGTATATACGATGAGGTAAACGGCTGTTACACCAACAGCTATACACAGCTGACGGTGACACCGCCGGGAGACTGGTATATTTACAGCGACAACGACCTTGCAATGGCATACCTTGGCGGCAGCGTGACAGGGGATGAATTTGCAATGTGGACAGCGGCAGATTTTAAAAACAAAGTGATTATCCCTGATTTTGCTTTTCAGGATATGGCAAACAGCAACAATATGAGCGTGGTTTATATAAACCTTGACAATCTTGAAAACGGTGCGGATATGGACGAAACCGCATTTTTAAACCTTGTGACAGAAACAAAAGGTACAGAAGGCTTTGGTGCTGACCAGGAGATGTATGCTACTGTGTGCGGCAGGGATTTCAAACTGCTTCAGCTTACAGGTGAAAACCACAACATATATATGCTGGCAAAAAAACAGGATAATTATATGATTGTTATTACCGCAACTGACCGCACGGCAGCAGGCAAGGAGATGTTCCTTGGGTTTATAGGCTGAAAATAAAACGCAGTATCCGTCAGCAAAACTGACGGATACCTTTTTTCATACAGCAAAAGGCGACAGTGGCATTGATGATGGCTGAAAGATAATCCACGCAGCTGCAAGGAATGAAAAATATTCGGTTTTTACAAAAAAACTCTTTACAAACCATATAATAATATGGTATATTATTTTGGCTCGGTAAAACGGGCATATATTTACAGCCGGTGCTGATAACGCTCAGGTCCCACCTGTTCCCATTCCGAACACAGCAGTTAAACTGAGTCGTGCCGAAAATACTTGTCTGGAGACGGACCGGGAAGATAGGAAGGTGCCGGCTTTTTGCTTGCAAAAAATCTGTTCTGAACCTGATTTCAGAGCAGATTTTATTTTTTTTGTGTCACAAAAAAGCTGATTGACTGCGACACAGTCAAAAAAGCAACCAAAATGCATAATTTTGAGATAAATTTCAGCTTTTGTTCACAAATTTTTAATAAATTAAGTTTAATTGAGATAAATTAACTTTTTAAAAAGCGTATAAACGGCAACTCTAATTAAAAAAATAAATTTTGACCGCGTTTTTTAAACAAAATACAAAACAAAAGGTAGTCAAAAGCAAAACAATACTTTACAAATTAAAGTTGGTTTGATATAATGGCAATCAGTTGAAGCGATATGTAAATGTTAACACGGCTGAATATCGGCGGTTACAAAAACATACGGTTTAAAAGTTAATAAAAGGAGATTTTTATTATGACAAAGAAAATCAGTTTGCCAATGCAGATTCTGATTGCGTTGGTTGCAGGTATCGCAGTAGGCTTTATTGCTCTTGCAGCAGGCGTGCCTGACCTTACAACAAGCTATCTCAAACCATTCGGCACAATTTTTGTTAACCTTCTCAAATTCATCGTTGTTCCTGTTGTTCTGCTTTCTATGATTGAAGGTATTCTCTCAATGGACGACATGAAAAAGGTTGGTTCTGTAGGCTGGAAAACAGTTGCTTACTTCCTTTGCACAACAGCAATTGCCTGTGTAATCGGTCTTGTACTTGCAAACGTATTCAACGGTGCAGGTTTGTTCCCTACACTTGCTCTTGAAGAAGGCCAGGAATGGACAAAAGCAACATCCGCAAACTTTATGGATACACTTGTTGGTATGTTCCCAAGCAATATGTGGGAATCCTTCCACACAGCTAACATGCTTCAGGTTATCGTTATTGCTCTTATGCTTGGCGGCTCCATTATGGCGGCAGGCGAAAAAGGCAAAGTTGCAAGAGAAGTTGTTGGTTCCTTCAACGAAGTTATCAACAAACTTATGGAATTCATCATCAGCCTTTCTCCAATCGGTGTTTTCACAATGATGGCTTGGGTTGTTGCAACACAGGGCCCTGCAATTCTTGGCAGCCTTGCACTTGTTCTTCTCTGTGCTTACATTGCTTACATCATCCACGCAGTTCTTGTTTACTCTCTCTCTGCTAAAGTATTTGCAGGCATGAGCCCAGTTGCATTCTTCAAAGGTGCATTTGCAGCTATGATGTTTGCATTCACATCCACATCTTCCGCAGCAACACTGCCTGTTTCCAAAGAATGTTCCGACAACATGGGTGCAGACAAAGATATTTCTGCTTTTGTTCTCCCACTTGGCGCAACAATCAATATGGACGGTACAGCAATCTACCAGTGTGTTGCTACAATCTTCCTTGCAAGCTGTGCAGGTCTTCAGCTTGGCCTTGGCGAAATGATTACAATCGTTGTTACAGCAACACTCGCTTCCATCGGTACAGCAGGCGTTTCCGGCGCAGGTATGATCATGCTTGCTATGGTACTTACAGCAATGGGCATCGACGTAAATATGATTATGATTATCTACGGTGTTGACCGTCTCTTCGATATGGGCCGTACATGTCTCAACGTTACAGGCGATATCGCTTGCTCCCTCTGTGTTACAAAA
>JAGBFE010000014.1 GCA_018109965.1 Oscillospiraceae bacterium
CCTTATAGATTTTTCAGGTGTATGCTGCGGCACGGTAACCGCAATTGTTTTTGCATTTTTTGTATATCATATATTATGTTTTGTTCAGCACAGAAAACAAAGTTTTATATAAATCAAAAATCCTTACCCTTTAGAGGTAAGGATTTTTTTATTGCTAATTATTTTGTCTGCTGAACAGTTTTCCTGATACAAGGCTTAATACAAGCATAACCACGGTAACAGTCACCCAGCCAAAGCCAAGGCTGCTGAACGGCAGGCTGTTGACTGCATTGCTTACAAAGCCAAGTGACAAACCTGCACCGTCAACTGCGCTGATAACACTCACCACTGCTGTGCCAAGCACTGTAAACGGATAAACAAATCGGTTTTTGGCGATAAATCTGTGGCTGAGACCAAGCACGATAAGCACAATTGAAACAGGATAAATTGCATTGAGAATCGGCACTGAAATGCTGAGAATTGTGTTGAGACCCTGGTTGCAGATTGCAAACGAGAACACTGTGATTGCAAAAACAAACTGCCTGTAGCTGAATTTTTTGAACAGTGTTGAAAAATACTGTGAGATTGATGTGATAAGACCCACACAGGTTGTCAGACAAGCCAGAGTGAAAATTGCCGCAAGGATGATTGCGCCAAATTCCCCAAACAGCTGATAAACAATACATCTCAGTGTCCATGCACCGTTTTCCTGAATTTCATACACACCGCTGGACTGTGTGCCCATATATGTAAGCATAAGATATACCGCTGTGAGAATTGTGCCTGCAAATACACCTGCAAGCTTTGTATAGCGCATAACATCTTTTTTGTCTTCGGCACCGAGTGAACGGAGTGTTGTTGCAATAACAAGACCAAAGTTGAGTGCCGCAATGGTATCCATTGTCTGATAACCTTCGCAGAAGCCTTTTAAAAACGGAGCTTCACTGTAAGCCGGCTGTGCTGCCGCCACCGCTGCTTCACCTTTGAAAACAAAGGCAATAAACAGAAATACTATCAGTGTAAGCAGACTTGGTGTAAGATACTGACCGATACGGTCAACCAGCTTGCTTGGATTGAGTGCAAGCCACGCTGCAATAACAAAGAAAATCAGCGAATAGCCCAGCATAAAAAGTTTTAACGGTGCATTCTGTGGCAGGTAAGGTGCAACTGCCATTTCAAACGGCACACTGGCCGCCCTTGGAATACCAAGGCCAGGACCAATTGAAAGATAGATAAGCATTGTAAAAATAATGGCAAATTTGCCGTTTACGCGCGCGCCAAGTTTATCAAGGCCATCAGTCTGTGCAACAACAATAACGCCCAGAACAGGCAAAATTACCGCTGTAACAACAAACCCTGCAACGGCAGGTATGGTTGCCGCCCCTGCGTTCTGCCCTAGGAACGGCGGAAATATAAGGTTGCCCGCGCCAAAAAACAGCGAGAACAGCATAAAGCTGACAAGCAGCATTTTTCTTTTTGTAAGTTTCATAAAAATCCCTTTCATAAAAACAATATGAACAGTTTAACACACTACCGCAGATATGTAAACAATTTAATGCAATTTAATGTATTTTGACATATGTACTCAACAGAATGATACAATTCATATCCATAAACAGCTTTATACAATCACAGCAAATTCTACCGTTAAGTGTAACAGCTGACAATATAGTTCCTCAGCACGCAAAAACTGCCGTGTAAAAACACGGCAGAGTGATATATATTATTATTCTTCGGTATTTTCTTTTACAACAATGCTGATTTTTCCAACACGTTTTTCATCCATGCTGAGCACTGTCACATCAAGGTTTTTATAAACAAAGCTGTCGCCTTCGTTAGGAATACGTCCAAGCACGTTCATAACCCAGCCGCTTGCTGTCATAACATCAATTTCTTCACTGATATCAAACTTTTCAAACACTTCTTCGATGTCTGCACTGCCCAATACATGATATTCGTTTTCGGAAATCTGTACAATCTCCTGAACAATTTCATCGTGTTCGTCCCAGATTTCACCAACAAGCTCCTCAACAATATCTTCAAGAGTAACAAGCCCCATTGTGCCTGCATATTCGTCAAGGATAAAAGCAATGTGGGATTTCTGCTGCTGGAGTTCCTTGAGCAGTTCATCAATCTTTTTGTTTGGTGTAACAAAGATTGCAGGACGGATTATGGAAGAAATATCCTTGTCAGTGTTGTACACATAATTGTGGAAGTCC
>JAGBFE010000148.1 GCA_018109965.1 Oscillospiraceae bacterium
AAGCATTTCCTTTAAGAAATCATCGCTTGTGAATTCCACGTCGTTGTTCAGCAGCAATATATGGTCGCCTGTGGCATATTTTGCGCCAAAGTTGCAGATAGCGGAAAAGTTGAAACCGCCCTCGTAATAAATGACCTGCAGGTTGTCATACTCTTTGAGGGCTTTTTCGTAGTACTCAAATGTGGACTGTTCAGTGGAGTTGTTTTCCACAACAATAACCTCCACATTGTCCCAGCCGCCTTTTTCTCTGATTGATGCAAGGCAGCGTGACAAGTCTTCGATATTGTCCTTGTTTGGAATAACGATACTGATTTTTGGATTGCCGCTTATTTCGTATCTCACACGGTAGCTGCCCGGCCATTTCTGGATTTCCACTTTGCCTTTTAAGCCCACACGTTCAAGATGGGCAGCAATGGCTTTGCGGCCGGCTTCAAAGGCGTACATTTTTGTGCTCATATCATTTGCAGTGCTGCCTGCGTGCCCGCGCCAGTAATAAAGCACCTTTGGAATGTGATAAACACATTGTGCCTGTTCGGTCAGTCGCAGCGTCAGGTCAAAGTCCTGTGCGCCGTCAAAATTTTTGTCTTCATAAAAACCAACTTTCCGGGCAAGTTCTTTTTTGAACACAAGGAAATGGGTGATATAGTTTACACCACGGAGAAAATCGGGTGCATAGTTGATTTTGAAATGGAACTGAATGAGGTGTTCCAGATTGCCGTCCAGTGTGATTTCGTCAGAGTACAGAACATCGGCGCCGTGGTCGTTGATTGCCTTTACGTTTTCATACAAAGCATTTGGCAGGATAACATCATCGTGGTCCAGCAGTGCAATATATTCGCCCTCGCAGTGTTTGAAACCAAAGTTTGTGTTTTCGGCAATACCGAGGTTTTTTTCCATAACAACATAGGTTATGCGGCTGTCGGCTTTTGCCTTGACTTCGATTTCGGGATAATCTCCGCTTGCATTTACAAGCACCAGCTGCCAGTTGGAGTAACTTTGTTTTTCAACGCTTTCCACCATTTCCAACAGGAATTTTTTTGGTGTGTTGTACAGTGGCACAACAATGCTGATTTTTGGCATAAACTCAAATTTTGTGATGCTCTGTTCCTTCAGCTCACGTTTGAGCGGTATGTCGCTGCGGAACTGCCACACATCCCTTTTGAGCATAAGATTAACGCGGAACTGCACCTTGCGCTGTGTGGCTTCCAGCCCCTCGTTTTTTATTGAATTGTATCCGCGTTTTACAAGATGTGTAACACGCTTTACATTTAAGTTTCGTTTTAAAAACCTCAATGGGCTGTCCTGTACGTCCATAGCTGCTCCTTTTAATAATTACATTATTGTTTAATTATATCACACACATTGCTTCTGTTTCAATAAGTGTGCTGTGTCTGTGCCTTTATTTTGCAGTATAAAGCAGCACCTTGTCTCCGTCAGACACTATGTTTTTCATTATGCAAACCATCTGAATGAAAATTTATAATATTTGCAGCAAAAATGATGAATAAACAAAATTTTATAAAAATTTCAAGCATATTAGTTATAACTAACACAACTGTTTTTGTTCACCTCGAACAGTTATAAAGTGTCAAAAACCTTGATAATCCGCCACTTTTTTGGATATAAATTGCACAAAATCTATTTCCAAAAGCTTAATTACGCTTTCTTTTCCAACAATAGCAGTATGATGACAACAGGCGACAGAAAACGCAGAAAACCGCATTGTTAGTTATAGCTAATACAAAATATGCGCAAATTTGACATAAATATATATTTGTGTTTTAATGTATACATAATTATTGTGTGTGT
>JAGBFE010000149.1 GCA_018109965.1 Oscillospiraceae bacterium
GAGCGCAGCGAAGAATCTCCTTGTTTGATTAAACCGAGAGATTCTTCGGCATAAATGCCTCGGAATGACATATTTTTTATTAACTTAATGATACTGGTTTTTAATTCTCTTTTTTATTGGCGGTATTATTGAACAACTGATGTTAAAATGTTAATATATAAATATAAAATATATATGATAACTGCTACGACAAAAGAGGATTGATGCTATGACAGTAAATACAGTAAAATCCATTATAGATGCAAAGGAAGAAATAAGAATAAAACGCCTTGGCTTTCTCCGCGACAAAACCACTGCTGACCGATTTAATGCAAGAGTGATCACCCGCAACGGCAAGGTTACGGTGGAGGAGCTTGCTGTAATTGCCGAGGCTGCAAAGCTGTACGGCAACGGCGAAGTGACAATGACAAGCCGACTTACCGTGGAAATTCAAAAAATACCATATGATAAAATTGAAGAGGTTATGGCTTTTCTGGAACAGCATGGGCTGGAAACAGGCGGCACAGGCCGAAAAGTGCGCCCTGTGGTTTCCTGCAAGGGCACAACCTGTCAGTATGGTCTTATCGATACATTTGACCTGTCAAAAAAGATACACGAACAGTTTTACAAGGGTTACCGCAAGGTTTCACTGCCTCATAAATTCAAAATTGCGGTGGGCGGCTGCCCTAACAACTGTGTTAAACCACAGCTTAATGACCTTGGCGTTATGGGCCAGAGGATACCTTCCATTGATGAAACAAAATGTCAGCACTGTACAAAATGCAAGGTGGCGGATGCCTGCCCGCTCAAGATAGTAAAAGCACAGGACGGCACAGTGACAATAGGCGAAGACTGCAACAACTGCGGCAGATGCGTGGGCAAGTGTCCGTTTGATGCAGTGACCTATAAGGACGGCTACAAAATTTTTATCGGCGGCAGATGGGGCAAAAAGGTGGATATCGGTCAGCCTCTCGACAAAATTTTTGAAA
Source organism: Oscillospiraceae bacterium (assembly GCA_018109965.1). The sequence continues at coordinate 969 of JAGBFE010000149.1, forward strand.
CTGAGGAAGAAGTGCTTGCAACAATTGAAAAGGCAATTCTTTTCTATAAGGAGCAGGGCCGTTTCAACGAACGTTTTGCCGACACAATCAGTCGTATAGGCTTTAAATATTCACAGGAAACGATACTTGGCGACAGAATTATGTGGCGAAAAGCAAGTATTCTGGAGATAGGCGATGAAGAAATCAGCGGCGATGAATGCTAAAATGATATCGGTTGTTTTTGCGGCAATGCTTGCTTTAAGCCTTGCCGCTTGTTCATATAACACAACTGATGTTGCGACCAGCAATTATTACACATTCACTGACCACGGCGGAAATACAATGGTATTGCACCAAAAACCGCAAAAGGTGGCAGTGCTGTTTTCCTCTTTTGCGGACATATGGGTTACTGCGGGAGGCACGGTGGATATAACTGTGGCTGAAGCGGTGGAGCGTGGTTTTGCCGATGAAACCGCAGCACTTGTTGACGGTGGTGCGGGCAAAACTATAAATACCGAACTGCTTGTTGCTTCACAGCCTGATTTTGTCATCCTGTCGGCCGATATTGCCGCACAGCAGGAAACCGCACAGCTGCTTAAAACCGCAGGCATACCCTGTGCAACGTTCCGTGTGGAAAGCTTTGAAGATTATCTTTCTATGCTTAAAATATGCACTGATATAACAGGCAAAACCGAAAATTACACAACCTACGGCACAGATGTACAGCAACATATAGAGCAGCTTTTAAACGGTATAAACACCGACGGAGCAGACAAAAAAATTCTGTTTATCCGTGCAGGCTCGGGGGCGTCGGCAACCAAGGCAAAAACTGCTGAGGACCACTTTGCAGCAGCAATGCTGAAACAGCTTGGTACATACAATATTGCCGAAAACGCACCTGTTCTCCTTGATGGCCTGAGCCTTGAGGAGATAATAACCCAAAACCCCGAATACATTTTTATCTCAACAATGGGGGACGAAACTGCCGCGAAGGAATATATAGAATCATTGTTTTCACAGCCCCAGTGGCAGGCGGTTTCTGCCGTTAAGGAGCAAAAATACATCTTTTTACCAAAAGATATGTTCCAGTATAAACCAAATTCACAGTGGGACAAGGCATACAAGTACCTTATCGATATAATTTATGAATAATACAACCCAAAAACACAACCGAACAAATTTTGTGTGCACTGTTGCAATAGCTTTGCTGCTTGTGACAGTGCTGTTTGGTTTGCTTTTGGGCAGCACAAAGCTGACGGCAGGGCAGGTGCTCTGTGCACTTGCAGGCACACAAAGTGAGCAGATAAATGTCATTATCCGCAACATCCGTCTGCCAAGGGTTGCTGCAGCGGTTGTGGCAGGGGTTGGACTTTCGGTTTCGGGAGTGCTGCTGCAGGCAGTCACCGACAACGACCTTGCATCCCCAAACATCATCGGTATCAACAGCGGCGCAGGCTTTGCAGTTATCGTTATGCTTGCACTGTTCCCAAATGCTGTTTTTGCACTGCCTTTTGGTGCGTTTTTCGGCGCATTCGGTGCAGCAATGCTTATTGTGTATACATCATCAAAAATCGGTGTGTCCAAGTCAACAGTTGTCCTTGCAGGTGTGGCACTGACCACAATTCTGAATGCCGCAATATCCTTTATATCTGTTGCAGACACCGACACAATGGCTCTTTACAGCCATTTTTCAGTGGGCGGTCTTGCAGGTGTAACACTCGGTGAAATTGCTTTGCCTGCTGTTCTGGTGGCAATTTCCCTTGCTGTGGCGATGATTTTGTCACAGCAGATATCAATACTCTGCCTGGGTGACAGCCTTGCGGCAAGCCTTGGCGTAAGGGTAAAAACACTGCGTATTATCTGCCTTGTATGTGCAAGCTTTTGTGCTGCAGCGGTGGTCAGCTTTGCGGGTCTGCTTGGTTTTGTGGGTCTTGTGGTGCCTCACATTGCACGGGCACTTGTAGGCAAAAATGTCAGAAGCTGCCTTGCGGTTTCGGCTCTGCTTGGCGGGGCAATTGTCACAGCGGCGGATATGTTTGGCCGTGTTGTCCTTGCACCGACCGAAATCCCTGTTGGCATTGTAATGGCTTTTATCGGTGCGCCGTTCTTTTTATACCTTTTGCTGAGGAGGAAACATTATGATTAAAATGACAGATATCAATGTAACTCTCGGCAAAAAACATATACTGAAAAACATTGATTTGAACATAAAACCTCACACGATAACCGCGGTTATCGGCAAAAACGGCAGCGGCAAATCAACCCTTGTTTCGGCAATCAATGGTACTGTGAATTACACAGGACAGATGCTTTTTGCAGGGCAGGATATCCGCATTTTGCCCCAACGGGAAAAGGCAAAGCTGATTTCGGTTCTGCCCCAGGTGCTTTCAACACCACATATCACTGTGGAAGAACTTGTAAAAATGGGACGCAATCCATATGTGGATATCGGCAGGCGGTTTACCCCGCAGGACACACAGGCGGTCAGCGATGCAATGGTGGCAATGGGGATAAACGATATGCGGCACAGCTATATTGATTGTATTTCGGGCGGTGAAAGGCAAAAAGCCTACCTTGCAATGATACTTGCCCAGCACACAAGGCTTATGGTATTGGACGAGCCTGCTACCTACATGGATATGGCGTACGAGCGTCAGTTTATGGAGACATTGACAACTCTGCAAAAAACACTGCACAAAACTGTGGTTGTGGTGATGCA
>JAGBFE010000150.1 GCA_018109965.1 Oscillospiraceae bacterium
CCCCGCAACTCATGGCGAAAGCGGACTTGGCACTGCAAAGCTGCCCCATCCGTCAATACAGCCCCATCATCTTGATGCAGTCACCTTTTTAAAAGAAACATTGGAAAACAGTGACGAAAAAATCACACTTGTTCCAGTGGGACCACTCACCAATATTGCGCTTTTGTTTACTTGTTACCCTCATATAAAGGAAAAGATAGAAAAGATTGTTATGATGGGCGGCGGTGCGTTTGAGGGCAATATGAATGCCGTGGAGGAATTCAACATTTTTGTTGACCCCGAAGCCGCAAAAATTGTGTTTGACAGCGGTGTGGATATTGTAATGTGTGGCCTGGATATTACAATGAAAAGCTACACCACATGGGACGACATTATGCGCCTTAAAGCTACAGACACAAAAGCAGGGGATTTCTGTGCCGAAGCCTTTGGTGTCTATTATAACCGCTATGTTTCCAACAGCCGTCTGCCTGGCTGTGCGGTGCACGATGCAGTTGCAGTTACCTATCTTTTGCACCCTGAATGGATAAAAACACAAAAATGCAGGATAAAGGTGGATATTGACGGGCAGGACAGCTATGGCGCAACGGTATGCGATTTCCGACCCGACAGAGACAAATCAAAGGATAATGCGATTGTCTGCCTTGATATAGACCGACAAAAGTTTGTTGACCTGCTGGTGCAGGCGTGCGAAAGTTACAGATAGGGAGGTGCTGCAGATATGAAAAAACCAGTAATTATTGATACCGATTTAACATCTGATGATATTGCGGCACTTAAAATTTTTGCCCAAAGCAATAAAGCTGATATAAAAGCTGTGACACTTGTTTCAGAACAGCCGAAAGCGGCATTCAGCTGTGCAGAAACCTTATGCAAGGAAATTGGCATCAGCTGCACAATTGCCCCGGGGGCAGTAAAACCAATATTTAAAGAACAATACAGCAATGACTGCCCTTACGGAAAAACAGCACTGACGGATGAAAATTCAATGTGTTGCGAAGACGAAAAAATCAAATACCCCTGGGATGTTATATTAAATGAAGCACAAAAGGCATACGGACAGTTGGAAATTGTCACACTTGGTCCGCTCACTAATATTGCCGTAACTTTGTTGCGATATCCTCAGATTAAGCCGCTGATAAAACGTATTTTTATTGCTGCGGGAGCACACTATGTGGGCAACGCTGCTCCATACAGCGAGTATAATGCTTTCTGCGACCCTGATGCGTTGCAGATAGTTATTGACAGCGGCGTGCCTGTCACACTTTTTCCGTTGGAAGCTGCAGAAAACTGCAAAAAAAACAGCGGGGGAGATATGGGGTATTCTGCTGCGGCAGTTACAGCATTTTTAAATGATAATATCCAGACCAAAGATTATTATGTAAAATGCGAAACCCGCGCAGGCGAAAATCAGGGCTGGACAATTATTGACCGTCTTGGAAAATATAAAAAACAGGCCAATGTCACTGTTGTGATTTAAATATGAACATAACCAGCTAAAAAACAAAGCACCTTTCAGTTAACCTGAAAGGTGCTTTAAATTATTATGTAATATTAAAGGGTATTTATTGTTGGCGGTTTGCAGAATTCACTATTCTTTTTTGTCTCTTACAAATCTTATTTTGCACACATCTGCACCATGAGCGATTGTGCAGGGCAGTTCAAGATGACAGCCAAAGCTTTCTGCTATACCGCGGTCACCGCACATTGCGTGATCACATAGCATCTGTATTTCTTCATCGCTGCAACCCTGCTTCTGCCAGGCTTTAACAAGGGGACAGTAGTGGAAATCTATATCAAGGTTGTCGTCTGTGCAGCGTTTTACATCCATTTCAAACACCCACTGTGCAGGCAGGGTAAAAAGTGTTTTCTTTAATCCTTTAAGGCTGTCGCCGCCTCCTGCTTTTTCGCGCAGGTTTGCACCCTGATACAAGCCGCATCGTCTGATAGCTGCAGGGGCATATTCTTCGGGGGCAAGGCCTTTTTTCTTTGCTTCATCACACAGCAGATACATCCACAGTGCACGGTGTTCAAGCTGTTCACGGATTGCAACAATCAAAGGATTTTTGATTTTGGCTTCATTTGTTATTTTACTCATAAATTATACCTCCCAA
>JAGBFE010000151.1 GCA_018109965.1 Oscillospiraceae bacterium
ATAAATCCCATTATAAACACAAACGAAACAACAACTGCAAACAAACTTATGATAAGTGTTGCTCTTGCATAGGAACGTTTGTTCGTGTTATTATCTTGAATAGCAAGATAGATAAGGTAGATAAGCCCCACCACAGGGATGGATGAAATAAGCAGCATCCAGATGAAATCAACTGTGGAAAGGTTTTCGTTTTTAGCAGGCGGTGTATAGCTGCTGTATGACGCAGTCTGTGATGTGCTGCCATACTGACTGCCGCTGTATGCACCGGTCTGTGTTGCATTCTGATAGCTGCCATCCGCTGCAGAATAGTGATATTCCGCACCTTCTGGTGCTGTGTAGCTTGCCGCAGGCTCGGTTTTCACCTGTTCCTGTGCAGGCTGTGTATACTGATTTTCTGTTGCGTCAGTGTTTTCGGCAATAATTTCCTTTGTCTGTTCAACTGATGATTTTTCTTCTGACTGGGCACCTGCAGTTTGGGCTGTTTCATTTACAACTGTTCCAAAAGGAACTTCACTTTTAATCTCTGTTTTTGGTGCTTCCTGTGCAGCTTCAGCTTTTATATTTGCAGCTGCTGCAAATTTTTCTATTTCAACACGGGACAAACCACAGCCGCCGCAAAAGTTTGCGTTTTCGTTAACGGCTCTGCCACATCTTGGACAAAACATATATAAGTACCCCCTTTTAGTTGTATATGCTCAAATTTTAGCATATATATGTGAAAAAATAAAGATAAAACAGCCACACTTTGTGTGCAGATTTATACAGCAATTCATATTTTATCATACAGTGACAATATTTTATGATATAACCTTTTACCCCCGAAAGGAGCATTTATGCTTACAAAAACCCTTATTGCAGGCGTGGACTGCGGCGAATACGACATTGACAACTCCATGAAAGAACTGGAAAGCCTTTGCGAAGCAGGCGGCTTGCAGGTGGTTTGCCAGGTTGTGCAGAAAAAGGACAACCCCGAAAACAAATACTACCTTGGCGAAGGCAAAATGGCGGAAGTGAAGGAACTGTGCCACAACAACGAGGTTGAGCTGTGTGTGTTTGACTGCGAACTGACAGGCAGCCAGATTAAAAATATCTCCGACTATCTTGAGCTGGAGGTTATCGACCGCACCATGCTGATACTTGAAATTTTTGCAGAACGTGCAACCACAAGCGAGGGCAAGCTGCAGACCGAGCTTGCATTGCTGAGATACAAACTGCCGCGTTTGAGCGGTATGGGCGCAAGCCTTTCCCGCCAGGGCGGTGGCGGCGCAGGCGGTGGCGGTGCACGACGCGGTGCAGGTGAATCCAAGCTGGAATACGACCGCCGTCACATCAATCAGCGCATTGCACTCATTAAAGAAAAGCTGGAACAGGTGGAAAAACGCCGCGATATTCTCAGCGAAAAGCGCAAGAAAAACGATGTTCCTGTGGTGGCTCTTACAGGCTATACCAACGTGGGCAAATCAAGCCTTTTGAACAAAATCACCAACAGCGAAATTTTTGAAAAGGACATGCTGTTTGCAACGCTGGACCCTACCGCACGCAAATTTGTGCTGCCAAGCGGTCAGACCGCAATCCTTGTTGACACCGTTGGTTTTGTAAGCCGTCTGCCGCACAAGCTGGTTGAAGCATTCAAATCCACCCTCAAACAGGCAAAATATGCCGACATCGTGCTCAATGTGTGCGATATTGCAAGCGAGGACAGAGATGTTCAGCTGGAGGTTACCCGCGGAGTTCTTGATGAAATAGGCGTGGACAGAGAAAACATCATCACCGTTTACAACAAGTGCGACAAGGAACACGTTGAGTTTGTGACCGAAAACGGCATCCGAGTTTCGGCAAAAAGCGGTTTTGGCCTTGAAAACCTGATGAATGCCATTGATGCGAAACTGGCCGACCGAATGGAGGTGCTGGACATCCTTTTGCCTTACAGTCAGACATCTCTTGTAAACACCATACGCGAAAATGGCGTGGTACACAGCGAAGAATATACCGCTGACGGCGTGGAAATAAAGGGCATTGTGGACAAAAAACTGGCTTATCTTTATGCACCTTACAAAAAAATGTGAAAATCAAAAAAATTTATTTACAAGTTTAAAAAATAAGTTTATAATGACTTTAAGATAATTTAATAAATTTTGCAGAACGTTACAGTTTGCGATGCGGCATAAACTCAATATTTAATTCACAAAATGTACGTCATCATAAAACTACGGAGGCATACTATGGATAGTATTGACA
>JAGBFE010000152.1 GCA_018109965.1 Oscillospiraceae bacterium
ACTGTGCTGCCTCCGTTTTCATCCCCGGATGAAGAAGGTCATTTCACCTCGGCTTATCAGCTGGCAAACCGCATTGAAGGCGAAAACTTCAAATGGACCTACAATGTTATCCGCAGGGCCGAAGACTACAACGATGTTTTTGAGGACCGCAATACAACGGTTTTCAGCTATGAGCATATCTACAAAAACTTTTTCAAAACTGCTGAAAGTGACGAACAGGTGTTTTCCGACAACAACTGGATAGTTTATGACTTTGAGGGCGTTTATACTGCAGGGGCTTTGGGCATACTGCTTGGCAAGGCGCTGAATCTGGGTTTTGTGCCGCTGATGTATCTTGGCCGCCTGTTCAATCTTGCGGTTTTTGCCCTGTGCGCATACTTTGCAGTCAAAATCACTCCAATCGGCAAGGAAATTTTTATGGCAGCAAGTTTTCTGCCGATTACACTGCATATTGCAAACAGCTTTTCCCGCGATGTGTTTGTTATTTCCATGGGCTTTATCTTTGTTGCCTACCTGCTAAAGCTGCTGCATCAGGAAGAAAAATACACCGTAAAACAGCTTGTTCTGCTGGTGGTTATTGCTGTGCTGCTGGCTCCGTCAAAATATATATACAGCCTTATGTGTCCGTTGATTCTGCTGCTCAAGCCGCAAAATCTTGGTATCAGCTTTAAGACCAAGACAGACAAAAAGCACGGCTGGCTGCCTTTTGCAGTTATCGGCGGCATACTTGTGCTGCTTGGTGCAGTGGTGCTTGCAACCAACAGCTGGGCGCTGACCTATATCAAAAATGCCTTTGGCACAGGCGAAAGTCTGGAAAGCCTGCTTGTTAACAATCCTGATGCAACCTTCAATCTCGGACTGCTGCTGCAAAATCCGTTTGTGGCGTTCAAACTGTTTATCAACACAATTTATCAGAACGGTGCCTATTATCTCAAAAGCATTATGGGCGGCGTTCTGGGCTACAACTCAATTTATATCAGCGATGCGTTTTTGTTTGTCATTGTGCTTATGGTGGCACTTTCCACCTGCTGTATGCCGTCAGAGGAACACACACTGGCAAAAAAAGAACGTTTTGGTTTTGCTGCAGCGTTTTTGCTGGTGTTTGCAGCGGTAATTTACGTTGCAGTGTGCTGGACACCTGTCACATACACCAGTCTTTACGGTGTGCAGGGCAAATATCTTTTACCCGCACTTCCGCTTTTACTTCTGGCCTGCAAAAACAAAGTTGTTACAATCAAAAAGGATATTTTTAAACACATCTGCTTTGTTATGAGCGTTACCAACATCTTTGTGGTGCTTAATGCGCTCACAGTGATTCTGCAGAGATAAAGATATAATGTTTTTTGAAAAGTGACACTCCGAAAATGAATCATAAATACCCGGCAACATATTTTACAGTGTGTTTGTCGGGTTTGTTTTTTGTTTATTTATGCATAAACAATGCTATAAAATACACTTAAACTGTTATAAAAACCACTCTCAAAATTAAAATGTGATGTATATGGAAACGTTTCAAACACAACAAAAATCCATATATGAAACATTTTTATTGTGCAAAATGCAAAAAAATAACGTTTATATTGCACCGATTTGTAGTAATTTACAATAAGGTTCAAAATTTGTTAATAATTGTTGACTTTTCCATTTTGCAGTTTTATAATCATAAATAACATAGCGAAAGGAAGTAAATGTTATGATGACAACATTGTTCGGTAATGTTTATAGTAATAACAATCAGGCTGCTAATCAGTCTGAAACTGCTTCCTGCGCAAAAAAAGCCAACCTGGTGCATTCTGCAACATTGTGTGCAGTGTGCACTTTTATTTTTGCTGTTTGCCTAATGGCAGTGCTGGGCGCTCTTGGCGTCCTTATTAGCGTTGCAATAATTTCTATTATTGGCCGCATTATTATTATGGCAGACAACAGGATATTTAAAGGAAACAGGCTGGTTTTGGCAAACTGAGTTTTGCGCAATATAAAATGTTTGACGGCTGTGTCTGGTTTCCCGCAAGACACAGCTTAATTTTTTGGTATAAAGCGGCACAGCCGCTGTATATAAAATCTGTTTTCTGAGCATCCGGAGCCCAGAAGGCAGATATAAAATAAGAATTTAAAAATTTTATTATAAGAGGTATTGGTTATGAAAAAGTTTTTGGCATTATTCTTGGCAGCAGCAATGCTGGTCAGCACAATGACAGCATGTTCCTCCGCACCTGCAACTGAAGGCGGCGAAGGCACAGAAACAGAAAAAGTTCTTCTCATCGGCGGTTCAGGCCCACTCACAGGCGACTATGCAACATACGGCACATCCGTTAAACAGGGTTCCGAACTTGCAGCAAAAGAAATCAACGCAGCAGGCGGCGTTAACGGCTGGACAGTTGAAGTAAGAGTGGAAGATGACCAGGCAGACGGCGCACAGGCAGTTCAGGCTTATGCAACACTTTACGACGACGGCATGGACGTTACACTCGGCGGCACAACATCCGGTGCTTGTATCGCAATGACAGAAGAAGCAGTTAAAGACGGCATGCTTCTCCTTACACCATCCGGCTCACAGCTTGAATGCACACAGTACGACAACTGCTTCCGCGTTTGTTTCGAAGACTCCGCACAGGGTCTCTACGCAGCAAACTTTATCAAAGACAACGCAGTTGGCGAAAAAGTTGCTATCATCTATGACAAATCCAACGACTACTCCAACGGTCTCAGAAACTCCTTTGTTGCAACAGCAGCAGAAAACGGTCTCGAAATTGTAACAGAACAGGCATTTACAGACCAGTCCAACACAGACTTCTCCGTACAGCTTCAGGCAGTTAAAGATTCCGGCGCTGACCTTCTCTTTCTTCCAATCTACGCACAGGAAGCAGCATACATCATCACACAGGCTGACAAAGTTGGTCTTGACGTAACATTCTTCGGCTGCGACGGTCTCGACGGCATCCTTGAAAAAATCGGTGCAGACAATGTTGCTCTTACAGAAGGCGTTATGCTCCTTACACCATTTGCAGCTGACAGCGAAACAGAACCTACAAAATCCTTTACAGCAGCATTCAAAGCAGACTATGGCTACACACCTGACCAGTTTGCAGCAGACGCATACGACGCAGTATACGCAATCGTTGAAGCTATGAAACACGCAGACACAAACCCTGACGACCCAGAATTCAACGAAAAAATGATTAAAGCTATGACAGAAATCACAGTTGTTGGTACAACAGGTACAATGCAGTGGACACCTGAAGGTGAACCAGACAAAAACGCAACAGCTGTTGTTATCGTTGACGGCGTTTACGTTTCCTACGACAACGTTAAATAACAACCTGTCTGCACAGCTTACGCTGTGAAATGCTTACGCATTTTTGGAAATCACAGATTTCCACAGCCAGAACGTTGAAACCGCAGATTAAATTGTGGACATATTCATGTCTCACCGTGCGGTTATAACAACCCCGCCTTATGCAAGGCGTGAACGTTGAAACCGCAGATTAACAGGTGGGCAGACATTGTTCTCACCGTGCGGTTATGATAAATCTGCTTTATGCAGTGTTTAACAATAAAACAAAGGAAAAGTTATCTTCCTAAAATATAATATAAAAAACAGGTATTTTCGGGCAGATTTTGCATCTGTCCGAAAATGCCGTCTTATAAAACGGAGTTTATTATGAATTTTCTTTCCAACCTTATCAGCGGTTTAAGTCTGGGCAGTATCTACGCCCTGATAGCCCTTGGTTATACAATGGTATACGGCATTGCAAAGATGCTCAACTTTGCACACGGTGACGTTATTATGGTGGGTGCATTCACCGTTATCGTTGCCGCCAACAGTATGGGCTTACCGGTTGTAGCGTGCATTGGTCTCAGCGTGTTGGTTTGTGTGGTTATGGGCGTTCTTATCGAAAGAATTGCATATAAACCTCTGCGCTCCTCCCCACCGCTTTCAGTTCTCATCACAGCAATCGGTGTTTCCTACTTTCTGCAGTCCCTTGCACTGCTCATCTTCGGTTCAACACAAAAAAGCTTCCCAAAAATCATCACAATGGAGCCAATGCATTTTGGTGATCTGACCATCAACGGCGAAAGCATAATGACACTTGCAGTTACATTTGTCATTATGATTGGTCTCACACTGTTTATCAACAAAACAAAGGTTGGTAAAGCAATGCGCGCAGTGAGTGAAGACCGTGACGCAGCCGAACTTATGGGCATCAGTGTTAACCGCACAATCACCATCACATTTGCAATCGGTTCCGCACTTGCTTCCGTTGCAGGCGTGTTCTTTGGTGCAACTTACGGCTTTATCGGCCCTTATTCAGGTTCAATGCCTGGTATCAAGGCTTTCGTAGCTGCTGTTTTCGGCGGTATCGGTTCAATCCCGGGTGCTATGCTTGGCGGCATTCTTCTTGGTGTTATCGAAAACCTTGCAAAAGCTTACATCTCCACAGAACTTTCCGACGCTATCGTTTTTGGCGTGCTTGTTCTGGTTCTCTGCCTCAAGCCTACAGGCCTGCTTGGCAAAAAAATCAACGAAAAGGTATAGGTGCTCAGTATGAAAAAGACAAAACTCAGAAAAAGTACTGTAAACAACTTGATAACCTATGCCATAGTTGCATTGTTTTATATTGTAGTTACAGTTATGATTGCCACAGGCAACGCAACAAGACATATGCAAAGTCTGCTTGTGCCAATCTGTGTTAACGTAACACTTGCAGTATCATTAAACCTTGTTATCGGTTTCCTTGGCGAATTGTCCCTCGGCCATGCCGCATTTATGTCCATCGGTGCCTACACCGGCGGTCTTTTGTCCATATTTATGAAAAATATGTTCCCAAATCTTCCTGTTATGGTGCGTTTTCCGCTTTCCATGCTGGCAGGCGGTATTGTTGGCGCAATGTTCGGCGCTTTGGTTTGCGTGGTTGTTCTGCGCCTCAAAGGTGACTATCTTGCCATCGTTACCCTCGCATTCGGCGAAATTCTCCGAAGCATCATCATCAACCTTGACTTTACAGGCGGTCCTTCCGGTCTCAAAGGTGTACCGCAGGATGCGTCCTTTACATACGGCATTATTCTGGTGTTCCTTACACTCTTTGTAATCAACAACCTTGCCAAATCAAAACACGGCCGTGCAATCCAGGCTTTGCGTGACAACACCATCGCTGCAACCAGCGTGGGTATCAACGCAACAAAATACAAGCTTATGGTTTTTGCCCTTGCTGCTTTCTTTGCAGGCATGGCAGGCGTTTTGTACAGCCACAACTACTCCATCATCAACGCAGGCACATTTGACTACAACAAGTCCATCGAAATTCTTGTTATGGTTGTTCTGGGCGGCATCGGTTCTGTGCGCGGCAGCGTTATCGCAGGTGCACTCATTGCAGTTATTCCGGAAATGCTCCGTTCACTGCAGGACTACCGCATGCTCATCTATGCAATCGTGCTTATCGTAATGATGCTTGGTACATCCAACGAAAAACTCAAACTGCTCATTGCAAAATATTCACCTGTGCAGTTTGTTAAAAACACACTGGCAGCTAAAAAAGTAAAGAAGGAGGAAAAATAATATGGCAGTAAAAGCTCCTGACAGAATTATGGTTCCCCTTCCGAGCCATTCAATTGTTCCAATCGAAGATATGCACAAGCCACCTGTGCTGCAGACACATCAGCTTGGCATCGACTTTGGCGGTCTCACCGCTGTTAACAATCTCAACCTTGCTATCGGTCCAACCGAAATCTGCGGTCTTATCGGCCCTAACGGTGCAGGCAAAACCACAGTTTTTAACCTTTTGACCAACGTTTATCAGCCAACCCGCGGCACAATCCTGCTGGACGGCTACGACACAAAGGGCAAAAGCTGCGACCAGGTGAGCAAAATGGGCATTGCCCGTACCTTCCAGAACATCCGCCTGTTTGGCAAAATGAGTGTTATGGACAACGTTAAAATCGGTATGCACAACCAGCTGCACACAAACTTTGTTTCCTCCATCACTCACAGCTTTGGCTACAAACAGACCGAAAAACAGGCCTACGACAAGGCAAAGGAACTCCTGGACTTTTTCGGTATGGCAGATTTGCGTCATCACGAGGCAGGCAGCCTGCCTTACGGCGCACAGCGCAGACTGGAAATTGTGCGTGCTCTGGCAACCAACCCGCACATTCTGCTCCTTGACGAACCTGCCGCAGGTATGAACCCAAGCGAAACTGCTGAACTTATGGAAAACATCCGTCGCATCCGCGACGAATTCCAGATTGCAATTATGCTTATCGAGCACGATATGAACCTTGTTATGGGTATCTGCGAAGGTATCTGTGTTCTCAACTACGGCGAAATCATCGCAAAGGGCACACCTGCAGAAATCAAGGCAAACCCAAAGGTTATCGAAGCTTATCTTGGTAAAAAGGCGGAATAACAAATGCTTAAAGTTGAAAATATAAATGTTTATTACGGACAGATCCACGCCATCAAGGACGTTTCCTTTGAAGTGCACGAGGGCGAAATTGTTTCCCTTATCGGTGCAAACGGCGCAGGCAAATCCACAATTCTCAAAACAATCTCAGGGCTTCTCCGCTCCAAATCGGGCCACATCACATTTAAAGGTGAGGACATCAGCAAGGTGGAAGCATACAAGCTGGTTTCCAAAGGCCTTGCCCATGTGCCGGAAGGCCGCCGCATCTTTCTGCAGATGACCGTTAAGGAAAATCTGGAGATGGGCGCCTATACAAAAGGCGATGATATGGCAGCAGACCTTGAAAGTGTTTACAACCATTTTCCACGTCTTAAAGAACGTGAAAATCAGATTGCGGGCACACTCTCCGGCGGCGAACAGCAGATGCTGGCAATGGGCCGCGCAATGATGAGCCACCCTGACCTGCTTATCCTTGACGAACCTTCAATGGGTCTTGCACCAATTCTGGTACAGGGCATCTTTGACATCATCAAGGAATTCCACAAAATGGGCACCACAATCCTCCTTGTTGAACAGAACGCCGAAATGGCACTGTCCATCGCTGACAGGGCATATGTTCTGGAAAGCGGCCGCGTTGTGCTCACAGGCACAGGCGAAGAGCTCAAGGAAAGTGACGAAATCAAAAAAGCTTACCTTGGCGGCGCATAATGCAAAAATAACTAAACCTCAATATATAAAAAAACCACCGACTCATTCTCCTTTTGGGTCGGTGGTTTTTTGCTTTGCAGAAGTTTGTATACAGGTTATTGTCAATCTGTCAAAGAATGGTCAGCATTTGCACAGATGTTCGCAGTTTAACTCAAAATCACATAAACATATTGACAATATCGATAATCGATATTATACTGAAATTAAGATATATCGATATTCGACATATTGATGTGCAAGCACTGAATCTGCACAGCGGACATCATCTGCCCCTGCAAAATAAAATTAGCCCCACCGCAGGGAACAATGTCACATCGTCCCGTCGGGGCAAAGGTAAACACAACCCCGAAAAACAAACCACAAAGGAGTGTTATATATGCCAAGAGAAAAATTCAGCACTTTAACGGAACAGATGTTCTACGTTCTGCTTGCCCTTACCGAAGAATGCTGCGGTATGGACATTATGGCAAAGGTAAGTCAGATAACCGACGGCCGTGTGGCTGTGGGCAGCGGCACGCTGTACAATCTGCTGGAACAGTTCAGCGACGAGGGCATAATCAGCGAAACCAAAACCGAAGGCCGCCGCCGCAGCTACATCCTTACCCAAAAGGGCAGTGACCTGCTGCAGAGGGAATATGACCGCATTGTGCTGCAGGCACAGGACTATAACCGCATAATCGAGGGGGACACCGCTTATGACACAGCAAGAGATACAGAAAAAGACACAAAAAAATCCGTACAGCCTCTGGGATTATCCCCAGCTTACTGATTATCTGCAAAAAATGGCCCTTGAGGGCTGGATGCTCACAAGCTACCACGAAAAAACACTGGAATTCCAGAAATGCGAGCCAAAACAGCTTAAATTTGCTGTCAGCTTTTTCCCCGACTATGTCGCCGGTGTCACTGCACCGCCCGAAAAACTGGAAAAAATGTGGGACTTTGCCCTGATGGACGGCTGGCAGCATATAACGGGCAACTATCACACACAGGTGTTTTACAACGAAAACCCTGACTGTATGCCGCTGCACACCGATGCTGTGATTGCCCTTAAAAATTACGACAGCATAATACAGAAGCAGTATGTAAAAAGGTGGAAAATCTGTGCCGTGCTTTCAGGCGGTGTGTTTGTGGGCTTTGTGGTGCTGCTGGCAGCTGCACTGGCCAAATTTATCGCCACAAAATATATGACTTTCTGGCTTTATTCACTTTTAAGTATAGCCGGAATTTTGCTGACATACACTTTTTGCGAATTTATCTTCAATATTGTCAAAATGACAAAATATAAAAAGTGGTACAGAAAAGCACAGCAGACAGCCAAGGATGACAACGACTTTATCCCGCTGCGCGCCAACAATTTTACCGACAAAATCAATGTGGTTATCAGTGCGCTGGCCATTATCAGCATTATGATGCAGTTTTTTTCACTTGTGTGGATGTCCGCATGGATGAAGGAAGCACTGGAATATGTGCTCAACAACCCCACAGCAGGGCAGTAACCGCCTGTTTAGATAAAGATAAAGGGAGACACCTATGAAAAACAAAAA
Organism: Oscillospiraceae bacterium; assembly: GCA_018109965.1. The sequence continues at coordinate 8,654 of JAGBFE010000152.1, forward strand.
ATATATTATTATCGCCGCCGCAGTTGCGGTTGCCGCAGCAGGTCTGTTTTTAGCCTTGCTGACTACAGGCGACAAGCTGTTCAGTATCCCTGCCGACTATGAACGTATTATTGTTGTAAGGCGGGATTCAAATGAAATCCGCTATCCCGAAGACGGCGAAAAAATGGAGGATGGCAGCGTTTATCCCCACAACCAAAAAACAATGTACACCGCCACAGGCGATGAGGCGAAAGCCATTGTGGACTATATAAACAATACAAAATATCTGCGCCGCAAAAGCATAAATGTTTTCACTTTTGTGCCGGGCATAAGTATGGACAGCGTAAAAACCAGTGACAGGGTGGAATATTACATTGCCTTTGAAGCTGCCGACGGCACAGAGCTTTACACTATGCATACCGCTGGGGATGACTATATCCATGGCGGCGAAGAAAATGCAACCCACAAAAAAATCATCGACCGCAAATGGGGCCCGAAGTTTGATAACCTGCTGCAGAATGTACAGCAGCAGGAAAGCTACTGGTCACCAACTACAACC
>JAGBFE010000153.1 GCA_018109965.1 Oscillospiraceae bacterium
TACATCCGTATGTACGAAGACTGTATGGCACAGTGGTAAGATAATACAATAATAAAAAGACTTGGACGTTATTTGTCCAAGTCTTTTGTTTTTGTCTCAAAAATGTCAGATAAAATATTTTTTATATCCTTTATCAGCAACTTTATTTCTTCAAGTTCAGAATACAATGAATCAAAAGACAGATTTGAACTGTTTTCGGGCGAGAAAAAGTTTTTGTCCCATACGTTTGTAGTGGAATATTCAAAGGGAAAGTTACTGTCGTCTTCGGCAGCGCATATATGGTTTTCCATTGTGCTTTCATCGGCGTCAACAGCAAAAGGCTTGTCGGTTTTCATAATATAAGGCATCCTTTCTGAATATAATATGCATAATATATATGCATCCCTGTGGCAGAGTATTCTGCAAAATGATTTTATAAAATCAAGTTATTGAATAATAACATAGGGTTATATGTTTATTTTATAATATTTGTACTATAGTTTTGTAAATTTTTACAAAATTATCATAATTTATCATAAAATGCTGAAAAGATATTGACAATAAAATAAAAGGATTGTATTATTTAGACAGAATCATTAGCCGAATAATTCGGCGAATTGCTCTATATTACTTAAATCCACGAAAGGAGAGAATATGAATAAGATTATACTTAAAAACATTAATGTCGTAGATGTGGTAAACGACACAGTGCTTGCAGGTCAGGATGTCCTCATTGAAGACGGTGTATTTAAAAAAATAGCTGTTGGTATTGAAGATACTGATGCACAGGTGCTGGACAAAACAGGCAAATACCTTGTTCCGGGTGTAATTGATATGCATGTTCACATCTCCTGGGACGGCCGTCATCCGGCTCCAATGGATCTGGATGATGCAGAAGGCATACTTCAGGCTTATGTAAGGGCAATGAACCACGCAAAGATTTCTCTTAAAAAGGGCGTTACAACAGTGCGTGAGGTTGCTTCTGCCAATGACCTTGCTATTGACCTGGCGTATACAATTGACAAAGGATATGCTGTAGGTTGCCGTGTAGTACCTTGTGGTGCAGCAATTCAGGGCACATACGGTCATGTGCCGCTGGTTGGGACAATTGCCGACACAGATGACGAAATCATCAAGGCAATCCGTTACAAAAAGAACCTTATGACCCACAAAGGCGTTACATGTCAGTGGATCAAAATTATGGCAACGGGCGGCGCAGCAGGCATTGAAGATGTTGGCCCAAGCATGTATTCACTGGAACAGCTCAAAATGATTGTAAGCGAATGTCACCGACTGCATATGAAGGTTGCAGCACATGCGCTTTCACGCGAAGGTATTATCAACTGTATCGAAGCAGGTATTGATACAATCGAACATGGTGCGGATATCCCTGAAGAATATCTTTACAAAATGAAAGAAAAAGGCCTTACACTTGTTCCTACACTTTCAGTTTATAAAATGCTGGCGGCCTCAAGCGGTCAGATTCCTGAAGTAACAGTAGTAAAAGCAAAGCGTGTTGTTGACCAACAAAAGAAAACCTTTGCTGATGCATTGAGAATAGGTGTAAACATTGCAATGGGCACTGATGCAGGTTCACCAAACTTTGGCCCTCATCCAAACGCCTTTGAAGAACTTCTCGTTATGCAGGAATACGGTATGGATGCAAAAGCTGTTATGAAGAGCGCAACAATCACAGCGGCGGAAGTTCTGGGGCTTGGCAGGGAAATCGGTTCCATCGAAGTTGGCAAAAAAGCTGACTGCATCATTGCAAACGAAAACCCATACGAAAATCTCAACACATTTGAAAAAGTTGATTCCGTTTACAAAGACGGTGTGCTTGTGGAATAAAATCTGCAAAATTCAGTCAATCAATTTAATCTGCGACAATCGGGATTAAATTAAAAATATTCACATATTTAAGAGGAGGTACATTATGCATACACTAGTTGCTCAACCTTGGATGTTAGTAGTTGTAATTGTTTATCTGGTTGCTCTGGTTGCTGTTGGCGCATATTTTGCAAAAAGAGCAGCAACAAACAAAGAGGGCAAAGATGACTTCTTCCTCGCTGGCCGTGGCCTTGGCAAAATTGTTGCTATAGGTACAATTCTTGCTACATATACAGGCGGCGGTACAGTTACAGGCGGCGGTAACAGCCTGGCATTTAACTACGGTTTGTGGAGCGGCTTGTTCTTCACAATCTGCCCTGTTATCAGTATGAGCGTTCTCATCTGGCTCACACCAAAAATCCGCGAAAGCAACTGCTACACAGTTTCTCAGCTTCTCGAAACAAGATACGGACCAAAAGCCCGTACAGTTTCTGCAGTTATCATCGCACTGGCAATGATATCCATCGTTTCCTATCAGTACCGTGGTCTTGGCTTTATTCTCAACGCAACCACAGGTATTCCAACAACTTACTGTACAATGATTTGTTGTGTACTGGTTGTTGCACTGGCACTTTCCGGCGGTCTTAAAACTGTTGCTACAACAGACGCTATGTCCGCATTCCTCATGGTTGGCGGTCTTGCAATTGGTCTTCCTGTTCTCATCAACGTTGTTGGCGGTTGGGATTGGGTTATGACAACGGCAGCAGCAACAAACCCTGAAAGCCTTACATTCTTCGGCGGACAGAGCCTGCTTGGCTGGCTTGGCGGTTATCTCCCGCTTATTCTCCTGACATGTTCTGACCAGAACTACTATCAGAGAATCGTTGCAGCAAAAGATACAAAAACAGCCCGCGTTGGTCTTCTCGGCACAATGCTTGCATGTTTCGTAATTATGCCGGTTGTTGCATGTTACGCATTTATTTCCCGTCAGTACTTCGGCACAAACATTGCAGCTGGTCAGGCACTTATCGGTGCAGCAACACTGCTTCCTGTTATCATTGGCGGTATCGTACTTTCTGCAGCAGCAGCATTTACAATCACAACAGGCGACAGCTATCTGCTTTCTGCAGCAGCAAACTTCTGTGTTGATATCTATGCAAAATTCAAACCAAACGCAACAGAAAAAGACGAACTCCGTGCAACACGCTGGTTCATTCTTATCGCAGGCGTATTTGCTTATGTAATTCTTACATTCTTCCCATCCATCCTTGCAATTCAGTACTGGTCATACACCATCTACGGCGCAGGTATTACTCCGGCAGTAATTGGTGCCCTGACCTGGAAAAAGGCAACAAAAGCAGGCGGTATTGCATCCATGGTGGTTGGTTGCGGCATCAGCCTTGTCTGGGAAGCAATGGGTATGCCTCTGGGCTTGCAAACAATCTTTGTTGCATTCCCTGCAGCAGTTATCGTTCTCATTGTTGCATCCCTTGCAACACAGCCTAAGGCAAAAGCTTAAACAGAATTTCCCGGCAAAGATTAATTAAGTTATACAAAAAAGAACCTCAGCCAGGCGGCTGAGGTTCCTTTGCGTGTTGATATACTATTTTATGCCGTTAAAAATTGCATCGATAAGGTCACGGGTTTTTTCTGCCATATCGAATTCGGCAGGGGAGCCTTCCTTGAACAGCCAGTCGGTAAA
>JAGBFE010000154.1 GCA_018109965.1 Oscillospiraceae bacterium
CATCCTCATCCACACGTTTCATTGCATCTATAACCTTGCCATCCTGATTTATTGCAACAATATTTGCATAACGGCCCATCAGTTCAACTGCCAGGTCAAGCTGAACAGTGTCACCCATTTCGCTTGTAGCAGTAAACGCAAGCATTATAATTCTTTCACCTTTGATACTGTTGGCCGCAACAAATTTTGCACCAGCAAAATATTTGCGCATAAGCATACAAAAGCTTGGCGGAACCTGTGGGTTTTCAAAGCTTTCGTTTGTTATGCACACTCTTGCAGACCCGCTGCGTGCAGAAATAAGCAGCTTTATATTTCCGTCCCTTTTGCGCATATGCATTACAATTTCGTCTTTTGACGGCTGGTGTATTTTATCTATTCTTGCTCCCTGCAAATCACGGTCAAGTTCTTTTGCCAGAAGTGACAGGGTAAGTGCATCAAGTGCCATTAACATTCCTCCAAAGGCTTATTCTTTTAAACAAAATGGAATAATCCTTATTATTTATACAGTTTTAACAAGAGTTTCTTCGATGTGACATACTGTTTCCACGTCGTCAAAGTGCTCTTTTATCAGTTCTGCAAAGGTTTTCACCGAAATTTTTTCGCTTTCATCATGTCCGAGACAGATTGTGCCAATTCCCATCTGTGATAAGTCCAGCATATCGTGATAGCTGCTCTCACCTGTGATAACACAGTCACATCCTGCAGCAAGTATCTCTTCCGTCATACTTTTGCCACTGCCTGCAACTACAAACACTTTGCTTACAGCATCACCTTTTGCGTACTGCAGATTGAGCTGTGTTTTTTCCTTTATGGTCTCCAGCAATGTTTCAAAACTTACTTTTTCTGCCAATTTTACGGTTACTGCAAAATCACACTGTTCCTTTTCACCGCAAAGTCCGCAAAATTCCGCAAGTTTGCTGCTTGTTCCGTACTCATATCTGTCAAAATTGGTGTGGGCAGAAATAACACTTATATCGTTTTTTATAAGTCTGACCAATATATTGTCATTATCCAGATTTTTTATCCCTGAAAAAATCACAGGATGATGTGAAACTATAATTTTACAGCCTGTCTCAACAGCTTTGTCCACTGCAGCTTTTGTAACATCAAGACAGCAAAGAATTTTATCAGCCTGTGCATCCATATCTACAAGCAGTCCGCTGTTGTCCCACTTTTCCTGATTTTCAAAAGGCATTACGCTGTTCAGATATTCATATATTTCCTTTACTTTAACCATTTTATTCCCTTTCGGTGCAATCAGCCGTGATAGTATATCTAATAATATATTAAACCATAAAAATATAATATGAGCAATAGTTTCAGAACAGTGCCCCGGATTCCCACACAAGTACTGTATAAGAATTATCAAAACTATGATTATATAACAAAACAATAATGTAATAAATATTTGCCTTACAAAAAAACAGACCCGGTTTTCCGGGCCTGTAATTGTTAGATTATATTACTGTTAAGCAATTATCTGCAGTTTGGAACGTCGATTGCGCCAACTGGGCAAGCTTCAGCACACTGCATACAGCCGATACAGAGATCCTGATCGATGTGTGCAAGGTTGCCGTCAACTGCAACAGCTTTGGATTTTGCTGTTTCAATCGGACAAGCTTTAACGCATCTGTTACATGCGATACAACCAACTTTACATGCTGTTCTTGTGTTTTTACCGTTGTCTTTGTTGTTACAGAGAACCATTGGTTTAACATCGTCTTCAACGATTTCGATAACAAATTTTGGACAAACTTTTGCACAAGCACCACAACCTGTACATTTTTCGTTGATAACTCTTGCTGCGCCGTCAACAATCTGGATAGCACCAAATGGACAAGCAGCTACACAGTCACCAAGACCCATACAGCCGTATGCGCAGTCGCCAGGACCGCCGAACATTTTTGCTGCAGCGGAACATGTTGTAACACCCTGGTAATCAAATTTTGTACCTGTGTGGCAAGTATGACCCTGGCATTTAACTACAGCTTTTTTAGCTGCGCCTGCAGTAGCAGAAACGCCCATAACTTTAGCGATAGCTGCTACACAGTCTGCACCGCCAGGAGCACATTTGTCAAGATCAGCACCGCCTTCAACGATAGCTTTTGCGTAGTCAGAACAACCTGCGTAGCCACAACCACCACAGTTTGCACCTGGGAGACAGCCTGCTACAAGACCGATTCTTTCGTCTTCGTAAACGTACATTACTTTAGCAGCAACTACAAGAACTACTGATGCGATAACACCAATCGCAGCAACAATAATAACAGTTGTTAAAATATCCATAGTTACCCCTCCTTAAATCGCACCAAAGATGCTTTCTACAATGCCGCCGAAACCTGTAAAGGAAAGAGCTACCAAAGCAGCTGCTACAAGTGTGATTGGCAGGCCTTCAAAGCTTTTTGGTGGCTTAGCCTGGTCAACACGGCTTCTAACACCTGTAAAGATAACCATAGCAAGCATAAAGCCAACACCAGCACCCAAAGAACCGATAAGGCTTTCAACAAAGTTGTAGCCGGATTCTACGTTGAGCAATGCAACACCCAGGATAGCACAGTTTGTTGTGATAAGTGGGAGATATACACCAAGGGAGCTGTAAAGACTTGGAATGTATTTTTTAAGAATGATTTCAACCAGCTGTACCAAAGAAGCAATAACAAGGATAAATACGATTGTTCTGAGGTAAGTAAGGTCATTAGCCTGAAGGATATATGTGTCAATTGGCCATGTAACTGCTGTTGCCATAATCATAACAAAGATAACAGCTGCAGACATACCAACTGAAGAGTCAAGTTTCTTGGAAACGCCAAGGAATGGACAGATACCCAAGAATTTAACGAGCACGTAGTTGTTAACCAACACCATGCTGAAGAATATAGCACCTAATCTCATTGCATCCATTATGCGTTACCTCCTTCTTCCGGTTTAGCCTGAGCACAAGCCATTTTACAGCCGATGCAGCCACCGCCGCAGGAGCCGTCTTTTGGCATTGTAGCAATCTGAAGTTTAACAGCAATAGCCATGAAAAGACCAAATGTAAAGAAGCCGCCTGCTGCTGATGTAAAGAAGCCGATAGGCTGCCAGAGGTTCTTTGTTACGATAAAGCCAAATACTGTACCTGCACCAAGAAGTTCTCTGAAGATACCCATCAATGTAAGTGTTACTGTAAAGCCAAGGCCCATACCTACACCGTCGAGAGCAGAGTCAACAACTGTGTTTTTGGAAGCAAATGCTTCAGCACGGCCAAGAATGATACAGTTAACAACGATAAGTGGAAGGAACACGCCAAGAGCTGTGTCCAATGCTGGCAAGAATGCTTTTACAAGCATCTGTACCACTGTAACGAAACCTGCGATAACTGTGATAAATGCAGGAATACGAACTTTGTCTGGAATAATTTTTCTGAGAGCAGAAATTACAACGTTTGAACAGATAAGAACAAATGTTGCTGCAACACCCATACCAAAACCGTTAAATGCAGAAGATGTAACTGCAAGTGTTGGACATGTACCCAAAACAAGTTTGAGAACAGGGTTTTCTTTAAGGAAACCATTGGTAATGAGAGAAAGTTTGTTATTTTTCTTTTCCATCTATGTTTCCTCCTTAACCATTGATTGCAGCAAATGCTGCTGCTGCTTTATTTACAGCGTTAATAACTGCTTTTGAAGAAACTGTTGCACCTGCAATTGTATCAACGCCTTCGCCGTCTGCTGCACCAACAAACAGTTCTGTGAATGCTGGTTCTGCTGCCTGTGTGCCAAGGCCTTCAGTTTCGCTGGAAGCATCAACCATAACGCCTGTGATAGCGCCTGCTTCGTCAAAGGAAACATAAACTTTAAGTGGGAGACCGGAAGCGTGGTCACCTTTTAC
>JAGBFE010000155.1 GCA_018109965.1 Oscillospiraceae bacterium
AAATATGCAGTATAAAAATATATGTTGTGACACTTTACACATCAAAAGTGTAAGACACAGCTTTTAGTACCTGTCAGCCTCCAGCATAAGACCGTCGATAAATTTTTTGATGCTGATTTTGCCGCCGTAAGGGCTTTTGCCGCGGATGTGGTCCATTTCGCTGCGGACATCTTCAAAGCTGAACAGGGTAGAGGAATAGCGCATAAAGGTTTCGTTCATAAAATCCTCAATGCCCATATGTGCAATGTTGTTCATACCTGCGGCAATTGCACGGCGCACGCGCTGTTCCATATTTTTAGGGCTTGGGCTTACAGCTTCGCACATTTGGGAAACACTGATCTGTGATACAGGTATTTTGTTGCTGTGCAGATATTCGCAGATAGCGATAATATCTCCGCAGCCTTTTTCGCCCGACATACCGATGTGGCTTAAAATCATACGGATTTTTTTGCTGTATTCATCTTCAATTGCAGGTTCAATCTGCAGCGGAACGTTGGTGACAAACATTTTGCGGATGTTTTCCAGTGTTCTTTCGTTTTCTATCTGTGTTTTGATATTGCCCAGCACCGATTTTACTTCGATAAGGTTTATCGGCTTCTGGATAAAAAAGTTTATTCCCGCAGTATATGCCTTGCCGATAAGCTCTTTGGAGGAAACCTGACTTATCATTATAAATTTGATGCTGCTGTTGAGCTTGCGGATTTCGTTTACCACCTCAACGCCGTCCATAACAGGCATAAAAAAGTCCACCAGCACAACATCAGGCTTACAGCGCAGAATGTCGGAGATATTTGCAACCTCACCTCCGCAGTCACCGCAGATTTCGCCAAGATTGTGAGTTTCGATAATGTCTTCCAGTATGCTGATGATGGAAATGTCGTCCTCTACGATATAAATACGCATTTTAGTCCTCCATAATAGATTTTGATGGAATACGGATTACAAATTCGGCACCGCTGCCAAAATCTGAACTGACAGTTATTGTGCCGCCAAATTTTTCTTCCACTGTGGTTTTGATGCCATAAAGGCCTACGCCACGGTAGATGTTGCCTGTTTTTGGGTCAAATTTGGTGGAGTAACCCATTTTGAATATATTGTTGATATGGCGTGGAGATATGCCCGGGCCGTTGTCACAAACGGTGAAAATGCAGCTGCCGTCACTGTAAATGTAGCTGATTTCAATGCGGTTGCCCTTTTTGGCTGTTTCCATTGCTTCAACAGCATTGGTCACAAGGTTTTTGAGTATCCCCATTATTTCGTAATGCTCGTTGGTAACAAAATCCTGACTGTAGTTGAACACAAGGTTTACCGACATATGCTTTTGCTGTACAAGGTTTTGCATAGAGTCTTCAAGGATTGATAGAATATCGCTGAACTTCATTTCCTTTGCGTCAAAATCTTCAATGATTGCCTTTTCGATGCCTTTGATAATGGAAATATAGTCTTTTTTGATTTCGTGAACATCCTTTGCGATATCAAGGGACATTTTTTTCATTTCGTCCGACACATCCATATTGCTCAGCGCCTCGTGCAGACGGTAGGCATTGCCCATTACGTTTTCTATTTCTTCGGAATTTTTTTTCATAAAATAGATTTCGTTTTTAAGCCCTGTGGTCATCATAAACAGTCGGAGGTAGCGCTCTTCATGTTCTTCGTGCTGCAAAAGGGTGCGGTAATATTTTTCGCCAACCAGAAACAGCCACGAAACAACACTGCGCGCAAGGGCGATTGCTGCAATTGAGGCAATGGCTTTTAAAATTTCCGACAGCTGCAGTGTGGTGTAGGTTGCACAGATTTCCACAACGTTGGACAAAAAGTCGCTCAGCAGCACAACCACAAACATTTTGCGGTAGCTGACAACATATTTGTTGGTGCACAGATGGGAAAAGATAAAACCGTAGCTGATGTAGAACAGCATGTTTGGCAGGTAAAGCTGCAAAGCACCGTCGTAGCTGCCTGTGGAAATAAATAAAAGGGCACTGCGCAGCATAAACACACACACCGCTGTGGCAGAGCAGATGTGCATGGTGGAGATATCCTCGCCCACTGTCATAAGCAAAATAGGCAGCAGGATAACTGCGGCAGAAATACGGAAGCCCTCGGAGTACATATTGAAGTACAGCTGTGAGGAAACCGCAACCGCCAGCGCAATAAAAAATATGCGGGTAACCTGGGGTATTTCCTTAATTTTAGTTCTCATAAAACACCGTGTATGTAAATATATTGTAATATAATATTTGTTTGTGTATATAGACTGTTGTGAATTTTATTTGTTATCCTGAACAATATCTGTCATCCTGAACGCAGTGAAGGATCTCTCTGTTTTTGCAGATTTATTTTTAACCGCCAGTCTCATCAACCCGAGAGATTCTTCGGTCGTTGCACTTCCCTCAGAATGACAGTTGTTTTTGTCATAGCGAATGACATTTGTCATCCTGAACGCAGTGAAGGATCTCT
>JAGBFE010000156.1 GCA_018109965.1 Oscillospiraceae bacterium
ACCGAGCATTGAAAACGCTGCTGGGTGTGTGCCGCCGCTATTATGGAAAGGAGGTGCAGAGAGACGGTGGCTTTATAACCCACGCAATTTCGCTAAATAAAAATTTAGCGAAATTCAGAGGAGTCGAAAAGGAGTTTTAATATCTATGCCAAATACTTCTGCAAAAATTTATTCTGATTATTCAAATGCACCAGCTGTATTAAAAGAATTTTTATATTATTCTCAAACAATTAAAGGATTATCTCCAAGAACTGTTGAAGGAAATTTTATTGATCTGCAGTTGTTCTTTAGATTTCTAATTCAAAAAAGAAATAATTGTATTGATAATAATTCAATTAACAATGTTTCAATAAATAATATAGATTTAAGTTTTATATCATCAATAACTCAATCTGACATTTTGGAATTTCTATATTTTATTACTAATGAACGCAACAATTCAGCAGCTTCACGAGCCCGCAAAATCAGCAGTATACGCAGTTATTTTAAATATATGACTCTTAAAACAAATCAACTTTCACATAATCCTGCTGAACATATTGAAATGCCACAAATGAAAAAAAGATTACCCAAATATCTAACTTTGGAACAATCCATTGAATTGTTAAATAATACACAAAGTGGCTTTTCAGAAAGAGATTATTGCATTATTTTATTATTTTTAAGTTGTGGTATGCGTTTGTCAGAACTTGCCGGAATTAACATTAAAGATATTAGTAATGATACATTGCGAATTATTGGTAAAGGTAATAAAGAAAGATTTGTATATCTCAATAATGCTTGTATTGATGCTATAAATGATTATGTTGCTGTTAGAAATACAATTGTTTCCCCTACTTCTGAGCCTGCTTTATTTATCTCCAAAAAGACTAAAAAACGTATGTCTACCCGGCGAATTGAACAGGTTGTAGAAGAATGTTTACAGCGCTCAGGATTAAGTCAGATGGGATTTTCTGCACATAAATTAAGACATACTGCAGCAACATTGCTTTACCGTTCAGGTAATGCAGACATGCTTGCTTTAAAGGAAATTTTGGGCCACGAACATGTTTCAACTACTGAAATATATACTCATATTTCCGATGAAGCAATAAAAAAAGCAGCAAAGTCTTCTCCCCTTGCTACTTTTAAAAAATCTAAAAAATAATATTTACTAATATATATTCTAAAAAATATATTACAACTATACCTGATAAATACGCAGAAACATATTTTAAATCTTTTTTTATGTTATATTTTTTATTTATTATCTGATTTATAATAATAAGTATATATAACAATAACATCATCAATACTGCCGTATCTTTAATTATTCCCATAACAAATGAATATGATATGTCGGTATCGCTTAATATAAATTTACAGTAAAATACGGAGTTCTGAATTCCTGAAAAAAACGGAAGCATATACAGAACTCCGTTTAATATTCCGGAATATTTTAATAATAAGGCTGCTATAATACATAATATATCATTTAACACACTATTTTTAGCAATATAATTTATAAATATTATATTATTGCTTAAATAGGTAAATCTGCATCCTATATAAATTCCTGCAAAGTATGAAACAATAAGTAAAAATAATATATATTTTTCCGAAGATATCTGACGTTTTCTGATTTCTTTAGTTTTATGTACCATTGTTATATAATCCTTTAATTTACATTTACTCCTACAATACCAGCTATTGTACCTGATATTAAAGATATTGAAAATTTAGTAAAAAAATTTGTATTTAATTTAAAATAACCAGCGAAAAGTGAAATAAGCATAATAACTGCAAATATGGTTACGCCGGCAAAAGTGCCCCAAAATAAGCCGTTTTCCTTTGCCATCTTCGACAGAACAAATCCACTTAATGCCGACGAAAATCCAAGATTAACGGCAATTATCACGGGCATAGCTTCATATGATAAATCTATCTTAGTAATAACGAATGCAGAAACACAGAAAAAAGCACCAAGTGCAATAAAACATATCAGAACAGACAAAATACATTTGTAAATAATCTTTATATTATCACTGTTTTTTGTAAAAAAATGATATAACAAAAAAACACCTCCTACCGAATTTGGTCAATACCATTGTATTCGGTAAAAGGTGTTTTTATTCTTAAAATGATTATAAATTAGTCAACTTTAAGTTTTGTAACTTCTGAAACAGCGTATCTTTTGAAACGGATTTTTGTATTGTTTGTGCCTGTTTCGATAACGATTGTATCTTCTTTCATTGAAACTACAATACCAACGATACCACCAATTGTTGTAACTGTATCGCCAATTTCAATGCTGCTTCTCATTTCCTGCATTTCTTTATCCTTTTTTTTCTGAGGACGGATAATCATGAAATACATTACAACGATAATAAGAAGAAATGGCAACATGCTAACAATCATAGAACCTGTTGTTGCTGCTGTTGTTTCTAACATAAACATAGCGTTAATACCTCCTAATAGACTAAATATAATTATATCATTAAATTACATCAAATGCAATAATTTAAATGCGTGTATCCAACAAATCCACATATTTTCTGTAAAAATCTTCAAATGTATCATTATCAAGAGACGCTCTGATTTTTTCCATAAGATTGTTATAGAAATAAAGATTGTGCATTACTGCAAGACGCATCGCAAGCATTTCATCGGCTTTAAAAAGATGACGGATATATGCTTTGGAATAAGTTCTGCATACAGGACAATCACATTCAGGATCAATTGGTTCTGTATCAAGCTGATACTTTGCATTCTTGATATTGATAATACCATTCCAGGTATTGAGATGGCCATGACGTGCGTTGCGGCTTGGCATTACACAGTCAAAAATATCAACACCACGTCTGACTGCTTCCAGAATATTGCCAGGTGTGCCAACACCCATAAGATATCTGATTTTATCTTTAGGCATATGTTCTTCAACAACAGAAATTACGTGATACATTTCTTCCTTTGGTTCGCCAACTGCAAGACCGCCGATTGCGTAACCGTCAAGATCAAGCTCACGGATTTCTTTCATATGGTTAACACGCAAATCATCAAAACAGCATCCCTGGTTGATACCGAACAGCATCTGATTTTTATTGATGGTTGTTTCAAGACCGTTAAGACGGTCCATCTCTGCCTTACAGCGTTTAAGCCAGCGTGTTGTACGTGCACAGGATTCCTTTGAATAGGAGTGCTGTGCAGGGTTTTCTACGCATTCATCAAAAGCCATTGCAATTGTTGATGCAAGATTGGACTGAATCTGCATACTTTCTTCAGGGCCCATAAAAATCTTTCTACCGTCAATATGGGAAGAAAAATATACGCCTTCTTCTTTTATTTTACGCAACTTTGCAAGTGAGAACACCTGAAACCCGCCACTGTCTGTAAGAATTGGTCTTTTCCAGTTTGTAAACTGATGCAAACCACCCAAATCGTGAACAATTTTATCTGTTGGTCTGAGGTGCAGATGATATGTGTTGCAAAGCATAACCTGACAGCGGATATCTTCAAGATCTTTTGTCGACAAACCACCTTTGATGGCAGCAGTTGTTGCAACATTCATAAACGCAGGAGTCTGTACTGTACCATGTACAGTTATAAATTCCCCTCTTCTTGCTGTATTTACATTTTTAATAAGTTTATATGACATTTTAACCTCTTAAAGAATAATCATAGCATCGCCAAAACTGTAAAAGCGATATTTTTCCTTTACTGCATGCTCATATGCAGCCATACAGTTTTCATAGCCGGCCAAAGCACTTACCAGCATAATCAAAGTGCTTTCAGGCAGGTGAAAGTTAGTGATGAGTCCGTCAATTGCTTTAAATTCATATCCAGGATAGATAAAAATATTTGTATCCATACTGCAGGCTTTGATATCACCATTGAATTTATAGCAGGATTCCAAAGTTCTTGTACTTGTGGTACCTACAGATATCACGCGTCTTCCCTCTTGTTTTGCTTTTTTTACTTCATCAGCGGTATCCTGTGGAATAGTAAACCATTCACTGTGCATTTCGTGTTCAAGAATATTATCAGTTTTAACAGGTCTGAATGTACCTAAACCGACATGAAGAGTAATATATTTTATTATTACGCCTTTTTCTTCAAGTTTAGCCATAAGTTCCTGAGTGAAGTGTAATCCTGCTGTAGGAGCAGCTGAAGAACCAAGTATTTTTGCATATTCTGTCTGATACAAAGAGCCATCTTCCAGTTCTTTTGTTATATAATGCGGCAACGGAAGCTTGCCAACTATATCAAGTGCTTCAAACAGTGTCTGGGTTGTGTAGTAAAATCTGACTATCTTGTTGCCGTTTTCAAGTGTATCAACAATTTCAGCAGATAAACAGCTGTCACTGAAAACAATCTTGTCCCCATTACGCAATCTTTTTCCGGGTTTTGCAAGACATTCCCAAACATCCTGCTGTTTCTGTTTAAGCATAAGCAGCTCACAGTGTGCACCTGTTATTTTATTGCCATAAAGACGCGCAGGTAACACTTTTGAATCGTTAAGAACAAGTACATCCCCTGCTTTCAAAATATCCAATACATCGGTAAAAATCTTGTCCTGATAGTTACCGATATTATTTTTATCAACACATAACAATTTACAGCTGTCACGGGGAATTGCCGGTGTCTGTGCAATCAGTTCCTGTGGCAAATCAAAATGATATGAAGCTGTATTCATTAAATCTTTCATTTTAATCATCCTTTTAAGTTTATAACTAATATATTATATTAGATTTAGAAAGTAATTTCAAGACAATTAAAAGTACAATTTATCTTTCGCTTACAATATTCAATATTTGATTTACATAGTCATCTGAGTAATTTATAGAGAATTCTCCATGATACATTTTCGGCAATATCTTCAACAAACTGCCTTGCAGTTTTTCGTGAATTATTTTTGCTGATTTTTGCATTGCCCTATTCTCTTTTTCTCCAACAAATATATAGGATTTAGCAGAACAGTTAACAATAGATGGCTTTATACCATATAAAGCATTGGCTTCCAAAAAAGCTATCATATTGGATTTGGAAATACCACATGTGTCTCGGAAATAGTCTTCAAAAAGGTTGGGTTTTATTCGCAGAGATTTAAATTGTAACTTTGAGAACCATTTGTGTTTAATTAAGCCATAGCAACTTCCAAACACCGGCTTAATCATAGCATATGTGAATTTTGAAGGTACAACCAATGCGCTTTCAATCAATGCGAATTTACAAATATCTTTTTTCTGCGACAGAATTTCAAGCGCAACCTGTGCCCCAAGCGACAAGCCGCCTATCATAAGGACTGAACCGCCAAACTGCTTGTCAATAAAATCGATAATTTTCGCCGCATTATCTTCAATACTTACAAAATCGCTGCTGCTGTTTGCGTGGCCATCCAATATCGGCAGAATTATATGATAATCAGATGAAAGCTTTTCTGCCACTTCACGATAATTCCACCAGGACAAACCGCCTCCGTGCAGAAGAATAATCACATCATCATTTTCTTTTCCGTATTCAATATAATTCATATATTTTTCCTGTCTTATAATATTTCATCTTGATTACATATTATTATATCATATTGTTTGTACATTTGTCTGAAGAAATTAAAAATACAATCTGTCAAATAAATATGTACTTAATATAAAAAGCAAATATCTTTCCAAAGAAGGATATTTGCTTTTTTAATAATATTACTTTCTGAAAATATATGAAGGATTTGGTCGTGATACTTTGTGAATTTCACTTATATCTTCACAATTACCTGCTACTGCTCTGAGCTTTGTTACCGAAACATTATTTGGAACATCAAAATAAAAGAAATGTTCATTACTTGTCTGTTTTCCAATAGATACATTGTTTGCAAAAAGTTCAACCTCAGACTGATTGGAATAAACTGTAATTTTTGTTACTTCTTCTACCCTGTCAATATAACGTTTACCGCCGATATGTACAAACGGATCATCTGAAAGCCATGCTTTATATGCATAAAATGCATCTTTTTTATACTGACGGTCTATTGTCACAAGACCTTTTCGGTTCTGCCCTGGCATACCGCCTTCATTTCTTCCGTCTGCAGCATAGTCAAACATATTCCAGCAGATTCTTATCCACAAATAATCTCTTGTATAAAGCTGTTTTATAAGTTCTTCATGGAAATGTGCGTGGAATTCTTCGGTAAAATCCCAGGCCTGTGGTGTCGAACTATGCCAGTTAAGGGATTCGCAGCCATATTCCGAAACACCGATAGGTTTGTCAGGATTATTCTTATGAAATTTATCAAGCCACACACCGTTATCTTCGATATTTCCGCCATACCAGCCATAATAGAGATTGTATCCCACTGCATCGGTAATGTGGATAAACGGGTCATTTTCAGGCGTTGATGCAATACTGCCGATAGCAGTTAAACGAGTGCTGTCAAGACGATGACACAAGTCGTTAAGATACTTATGGTTTTCAGTCATATCAGCATAATCATCTTCAAGGCTTAATTCGTTGGACAGTCCCCATATGATAATTGACGGATGATTATAATTTTGTATTACAAGTTCTTTAAGCTGGGAACGGGTACTTTCTTTTGCAGCAGTAACATGCTTGTTTATATACGGAATTTCTGCCCAAACAACAAGACCGTATTTATCACAAAGATCATAAAAATACTGATTATGCTGATAATGTGCAAGTCGTACAGCATTTGCACCAAGTTCACGGATTAGCGCCATATCTTCATCCATATCTTCCACTGTCAAGGCGTTTCCCTTTACCCATCTATCCTGATGACGTGCTACAGCAAACAATGGATAAACCTGTCCGTTAAGAATAAAACCTTTGTTTGCATCAAGTCGGTATTCTCTGCAGCCGAATTTTACCGAAACATTGTCAAGGATTTCGCCGTTTTCTGTTATATATGCTTCTGCAGAATAAAGATATGGGTCCTTGATGCCATTCCACAAATGTGCATCTTCAAGTGTTATTACTGTTTTTGTTTCGTTAATATCCAGTTCCTTGGCAGACAGAATTTCACCTTCAGCAGATTTTATAACATAAATCAATTTCTGTTCTGCTTTAAGATTTTTGGGGTATACTTCTATTTCAATATCAGCATCTTTGCCATTTACTTTTGGCGTTACTTTAATACCCTGAGAACCGTAATAATCAAGGTCAAAATGTGAATTATTTACACAGATAATGTTTACATCACGATAAACCCCTCCATAGTTCGGGAAGTCCATTTCGCACGGATACATATCTTCTTTTACAGTATTATTGACTTTGATAAGAATTGTTGAAATTTCATCCTGGAACAATGCATCAGTAATATCTGCGCGCCAGGTTGAATAACCGCCTTTATGGAAAGCAATTTCTTGCCTGTTTATAAATAATGCAGCTTCAGAGTTTGTACCCTGAAATTCAATATAATATTTGTCAGCTTTAGGCAGAAACATTCTGCGCACAGGTTTGGAGTACATACAGGTACCGCGAAAATAGTTGTCTCCGCCGTCCTGCCCGTCGTATCCGTTCCAAGTATGCGGAAAATCAACCATTTCCCATGCAGAGTTCACCTTGGAAAACATCCAGTCTTCATTGATATTTACAATCTGTCTCATAATTTGTACACTCCATAACAAAGTACTATATCTAATCTGATGTACTAATTATACATCACTAGCACAAATAAATCTATAAAATATTTTTCGTAAACCAAAAACGCTCCCGATTGTTAAATAATCTGGGAGCATTTTTATAATTGAATTATATCTGTTTAAACTATACGTCAAATTTAAAATAGTTTACAGCATTTTTCCAGCAAATATTTTCTACAATTTCGCCAAGAGTTTCCATATCACAAGGATACTGGCCATCTTCTACCAATGTACCAATTTTGTTGCACAAAATACGGCGGAAATATTCATGACGTCCGAATGATGTAAAGGCTCTGGAGTCAGTCAGCATACCAACAGAACCACTGAGCAAACCTGTTTCCATAAGCTGATCAATCTGATCACTAATGCCGCGGATATGGTCAAGCAGCCACCATGCAGCACCATACTGCACTTTAGCGCCGTCTGCAGCAAAGTTTACTGCCATTGTAGACAGCATTGCACTATCAGCAGGATTTAAATTGTAAAGTATTGTTTTTGGCAAAACACCTGCTTTATCAATATCACCAAGAAATGCACTGAGCAGGAACGGATCTGTTGTTTCGCCAATACTGTCACCGCCTGCATCTGCACCAAATGTTTTAAAAAGTTTTGGAGAGTTGTTGCGGATTGGTCCAAGGTGAAGCTGCATTGTAAGATCGCGTTTTGCATATTCTTCTGCAAGGAATCTGAGTAATGCCCCCTGATATACGGCAATTTCTTCTTCAGTGAGTATTTCACCTTTAAGTGCTTTTGCCATAACAGCAGCGCAGTCCCCCTGTGCATAACGGAAATGGATAAAACCATGGTCTGTAACACGACAGCCAACTTCACAGAAAAAGTCAAGAGATTTTCTGAGTGCTGTCAGAAGACTTTCCCAATCTGTGATTTCACCATATTTTTCACCAAGCTGAACAATTGCTGCATTCCAAGGAGCCTGATCAATGTGCAAAAATCTGTCGGGACGGAAAGATGGCAATGTGCTGAATGGCAATTTTTCACCTGCAAGCTTAATGTGCCATTCAAGACTGTCTGCAGGGTCATCAGTTGTACAAAGCACCTTTACGTTCATTTTATCAAGCAAAGAAACTGTATCAAATCCTTCACCTTTGAGCATATCACAGGTCTTGTCCCAGATTTCTTTTGCTGTTTTTTCAGTAAGTGGTGTATCAATACCAAAATAACGCTGAAGTTCAAGATGTGCCCAGTGATAAACTGGTGAGCCAATCAATCTTGGCATAATTTTAGCAAATGCAAAAAACTTATCCCATTCTGATGCGTTGCCTGTGATATATTCTTCACTCACACCGCATACTCGCATACAGCGCCATTTGTAGTGGTCACCTTCCAGCCAAAGCTGTGCAAGGTTTTCACATTTACGGCGATTAAATATATCCTTTGGTGACAAATGATTGTGATAGTCAATTATAGGACAATTTTCAGCATACTGATGAAACAGTTTGCTTGCCGTTTCATTTGAGAGAAGGAATTCTTCATTCATAAAAGCTTTCATCAGAATTTCTCCTTATTTATCCAAAGGCCCAGTGCAGGGTTTGGAATATAGTAAATTTCTTCGCCGTCAGGCAAAGTATTGTAACCGTATTTGAGAGTTTCAGGATTGTAACGTTTAACCATTTCGTCATAGTCAGCTGCTGCAAAACCAACAGATTCAACTTCTTCTTTTGTGATGTTTTTAACCGCATATGTGATTTTGAATCTGTCATCAGAAGAGCCGTGAATAAGATGTGCTGCTGCGCCCATATTGTTTCTCAAATCCTGATTTTCCGGCTTCTCAAACTGTTCCAATGTGTTGATTCTGCCACGGTATCCGTATTTTCTGATAAGCTGGTCAACAACAGGGTCTTCACCAAAACGTTCAATACCCGGAGCAAGCACAATCAGCTCACCGCCGTCTGCAATTGCCATACGTGTGCGGTAAACAGATTTATTGCCAAGCCATGTGCTCTTGAATTCATCAGGTGTAAGATATACAACACATTTTTTGATGCCTGTTTCAACAAAATCAATGTTCTTTTCCTGTGCAAGTTCAACTGCAGCTTCAAGCACTTTGCGTGTATCGCCGATAAACATGCCATGTGTGCGGATGTTGCCTTCAGGTGCAGTACATACTGTAAGAACAAAGATGATTGGTCTGTCTTTGAGATATTTTTCAAGGCTGTAGTCAAGAATTTTACGCACAGGTGTATGGTCTTTACCCATCATACGTTCCATGCCGTAAACAGCACCAACCATATGGCTGGAGTTTATCATCTGGCTGCCGCCAACACCAACAAACAGGTTTTTGGAATGGTTTGCCATACCGATAACCTCGTGTGGTACAACCTGACCAGGTGAAATAATAATGTCATATTTTTCGTCCATAACAAGACGGTTTACTTCAACTGCAACACTTTCGTGCCACAAACCTTCGGTAACTTCTTCAACATATTCCACAGGCACTTCACCAAGCTTTACAACATCGGTACGCCAGTTGTGCGGAATAAATTTATCGTGTGGAATATCACCGAACATAATATCAATTTCTTCATCTGTTACAGGCACATGTGTGCCAAGTGCAGGAAGAATATCAACTTCACAGCCCATTTCGGTCAATGCGTGATAATAAACATTTGTAATATACCCCGCATTGGAGTGAAAACGTGTAAAGTCAGGTGGAATGATAAGCGCATGTTTCAATGTGCGGCCTTCAAGACTTGCAAGAAGTGCTTCGCGCATTTCTTCACAGCTTAACCCCATTTCATCTTTAGCATAATAAAATTTTTCCATAGGAAACCTCCTATACACCACTGTATGCGCTGAAACCACCGTCAACAGGAATAACAATACCTGTTACAAAAGAAGATGCTTTTTCATCTACAAGGAAATAAAGTGCGCCAAGCAGTTCTTCTGCTTCGCCAAAACGACCCATTGGTGTAGCTGCGAGAATTTTGCCTGTACGTGCAGTTGGTGTGCCGTCTTCGTTCCAAAGCAGTGCTTTGTTCTGTGCTGTGGAGAAGAAACCAGGAGCAATTGCATTTACACGGATGCCTTCTCTGCTGAAATGAACAGCAAGCCACTGTGTAAAGTTGGAAATTGCTGCTTTTGCGCCTGAATATGCAGGAATTTTTGTAAGTGGTGTGTAAGCGTTCATAGAACTTACATTGAGGATTGTGCAGCCTTCACGGCCAAGCATATCTTTTGCAAAAGCCTGTGTTGGCAGCAATGTGCCGATAAAGTTAAGGTTGAAAACAAATTCTACACCACCCTGGTCAAGGTCGAAAAAGCTTTTTGTTTCAGCATCAATATCACCAGGCATATAGTATTCCATATCTGTTGTTGCACACGGGTTGTTGCCGCCTGCACCATTGATAAGGATATCGCAAGGACCTAAATCTGCCAATACAGCATCATGGCAGTTTTCGAGAGATTCTTTTTCAAGAACATTGCATTTGTATGCATTTGCAACGCCGCCTTCTGCACGAATTTCTTCTGCTACACTTTCAGCAGCAGCTTCGTTAAGGTCAAGTACTGCAACTTTTGCACCTGCAGCAGCAAGAGCTTTTGCAAACATACCGCAAAGTATGCCGCCTGCACCTGTTACTACAGCTGTTTTTCCGCTGAGGTCTGTTTTCAAGTTGTAATTCATATCGATCACCTATTATATTTATTTTAAGTTATTTTAAACATATTTCTCTGATAGCAAAAGCCACGCCGTCTTCGTCGTTGGAAAGTGTGATATAATCTGCTACTGCTTTTACATCATCACCGGCATTTGCCATTACAACACCGATACCTGCTGCTCTTATCATAGAAATGTCATTTGCTGCATCACCAAATGCAACTGTTTTTTCTCTTGGTACCTCAAGATAATCCGCCAGTGCCCACAAAGCTTCACCTTTGTTAGCACGGATATTGTTTATCTCCGCATTATTTTTAGCAGTTACTGAAATAACTATATCTTCAAATTTCTGCGGAAGAATTTTCAAAAGTTCTTTCTGAACCTCTGGATTGTTTGTAACAAACTGTGTTTTCTGAATATCCTGCTTTTTGTTCAAAAGAAATTTTTTTAGTTCATCAACAGGTTTGCGCAGTTCTTTAAGCATCTTTCGGTAATGAAATTCCTCGGTCATTTCATCAATATGCAGTTTCATATCTGCAGTCATAAATGCTTCGCCTGCCTGATAGCAATCATATATTAGAGGATAGCTGTCCATAAATCTCATTATGTCAACAGCCTGCGTATATGGTATTTCAGCTTTATATATAACTTCCCCGTTTGTTACATCGGCAACCTCTGCCCCGTTGACTGTTATCGCATAACGGATAAATGGCAGTTCTCTCACAATCTGCGGGATAGCGCCATAAAAACGCCCCGTTGTAGGCACAATTGCCCAGCCGGCAGAAGCCGCCTGAGCAAGAGTGTCCTTATTTGTCTGTGATAACTCCTTGCCGGAGTTCAAAAGTGTACCGTCTAAATCGAGAGCAATAATGCCTTTATAATTAAACATTGTAGCTGCTTGCGGATGTGCCGCCGCCATGACCTGTCCAGTCTGTGTGGAAGAATTCACCACGTGGAGCGTCAAGTCTTTCATATGTGTGTGCACCAAAGAAGTCGCGCTGTGCCTGAAGCAGGTTTGCAGGGAGTTTTGCAGATGTGTAACCGTCAAAGTAGCTGAGTGCAGATGAGAATGCAGGCATTGGGATACCGGCTTTAACTGCATATGCTACAACTTCTCTCCAAGCAGGAACAAGTTCTTTGATTGCCTGACCGAAGTAGTCATCAAGCAGGAGATTTTCAAGTTCAGGGTTTTTATCGTATGCTTCTTTGATTTTGCCAAGGAATACACTGCGGATGATACAGCCGCCGCGCCACATAAGAGCGATACCGCCGTAGTTGAGGTTCCAGTTGTTGGATTTAGCTGCTGTACGCATAAGTGTGTAGCCCTGTGCGTAAGAAATGATTTTGGAAGCATAGAGAGCTTTTCTGATAGCTTCAATAAATGCTTTTTTGTCACCTTCAAATGCAGGGATTGTTTTTGGGAATACAGATGCTGCTGTAACACGTTCATCTTTCATTGCAGAAAGGCAGCGTGCAAATACTGCTTCACCGATAAGTGTAAGTG
Organism: Oscillospiraceae bacterium; assembly: GCA_018109965.1. Next base: position 12,749 of record JAGBFE010000156.1, read on the forward strand.
GCACACCTTCGTCAAGAGCGGAGATTGCTGTCCATTTGCCTGTGCCCTTCTGACCTGCTGTATCAAGGATTTTGTCTACTGTATATTCACCGTTTTCATCTTTGTAAGCAAGAATATCACGTGTGATTTCGATAAGGTAGCTGTCAAGCTCACCTTTGTTCCATTCAGCAAATACTTCGTGCATTTCTTCATTGGACATACCAAGACCATCACGCATAAGCTGATATGCTTCACAGATAAGCTGCATATCACCGTATTCGATACCGTTGTGAACCATTTTTACAAAGTGGCCTGCACCGTTTTCTCCAACCCAGTCACAGCAAGCATCGCCGTTGTCAACTTTAGCGCAGATTGCCTGGAAAATTGGTTTAACGTGTGGCCATGCTGCAGGTGAACCGCCTGGCATCATGCTTGGGCCTTTGAGAGCGCCTTCTTCACCACCGGAAACACCACTGCCGATGTAAAGCAAACCTTTGCTTTCAACATAAGCTGTACGTCTCATTGTGTCTGGGAAATGGCTGTTGCCGCCGTCAATGATGATATCGCCTTCTTCAAGAAGAGGGATAAGTTTTTCAATATAATCATCAACAGGTTTGCCTGCACGAATCATCATCATAACTCTGCGTGGTTTTTCAAGGCTCTGAACAAATTCTTCAAGGCTGTATGCGCCAACAAGATTTTTACCTGCACCTCTGCCTTCAACAAAGCCTTTTACGCTCTGTTCAGGGTTAAGGTCATAACAAGCAACTGTAAAGCCTTTTGATTCCATATTGAGAACAAGGGACTGGCCCATAACAGCAAGGCCAATCATACCAATATCTGCTTTTTTCATAATTAAATATTCTCCTTTAATTATCTCTGTACGCGTGCGTTACCTGCGTAAATATCCCAAACCTGTTTTTCATCTGCTGGCTGTGCATAGTCATTAAGGCTGCTTGCAGCAAGAACACCTGTTGCCCAACCGAACTGTGCACACTGTGCTGGTTCCCAGCCTTTGAGAAGACCATAGAGCAAACCGCCTGTGAAGCCGTCGCCACCGCCGATACGGTCCATAACCTGAATCTGACGTGGTTCTTCAACGCACCACTGGCCATCAGCATGGAGCAAGCAACCCCACATATGTTCGTTAGCGCTGATAACCTGACGAAGTGTTGTACCGTAAACTTTTGCGTTTGGATATTTAACCATAACTTCGCTGATCATGCCTTTGAAGCTTTCAATTTTGCCAAGGATGTCTTTACCGCCTGCTTCCGGGCCTTTAAAGCCAAGACAAAGCTGGAAGTCTTCTTCGTTACCAACAAGGATGTCAGCAACAGAAGCAATTTTGTGGAATGCAGCGTGAAGTTCTTCTTCTCTGCCTTTCCAGAATGTTGCACGGTGGTTAAGGTCGAAACTTACCAATGTGCCGTATTTTTTAGCAGCTTCTGCACAAGCAAGGCAGAACTGTGTTGTTTCTGGGCTCATTGCGGCAATAAGGCCGGAAATGTGAAGGATAGCAACACCTTCTTCACCAAAAATGCGGTCAAAATCAAATTCTGAAGCATCAAGTGTACGGCCAACTTCACCTGCACGGTCGTTCCAAACACGTGGTGCACGCATGCCAAAACCACTGTCAGCAATATTGAACTGGTGACGGTAACCCCATGGACCACCCTGGTCAACTTCTACACCTTCGTAGTTGATGTTACGGGAACGAAGATCACTTTTGATAAACTGAGCAATTGGGCTGCCTTTTACAAATTTTGTAAGTACAAGGCATTCATTGCCAAGTGAAGATGCAACGTTGAGAACGTTGGATTCAGCACTTGTTGCCTGCATATAAAAATGATTGCTGTTGTGAACAGCCATACGATTGTCTGGTGTAATGCGAACACCCATACTTGTAGGGCAAGCGATTGCATAACGGAATTTTTCGCGAAGATTCAATACCATAATATTTACATCCTTTCAAAATATTATTTTAATATATTTATTGTTTAAGTTAATTTTACAATATCACAAATTACAATTGAATTGCATTAAAAGCTAAAAAACATTGTAAAAATGTTCATATATATGCTATAATTGCAATCAAATATAATTATTAGTTATTTTAATTGCAATTAAGCTGTAATTTAATTGATTTTTATATTCAAAATATCAATATCCCATATTTGGATATTGTAAAAATGTCAAAATCACGGGAGATTTTATGTCAGTTATTTTCACATACAGAGATAATGAAATATACAGTCATCACACTGTTGACGTTATTCCTAATGCCGATAGTTTTCCGATGCATGCACATGAATGGATGGAAATTTTCTATATCATTTCAGGCAACGGAAATTATCTTGTTGAAGGCAATCAATATCAACTGAAACCAAATGACATATTTATTATGCGTTCATCAGAAGCTCACAGATTGCTTATTGATTCATCTCAGGCTTATGAACGTATTGCCATACACTTTTCACCTGCGTTAATTGCCAAGGTTGACCCTAACTTATGGCTGCTCAGACCTTTTGTGGACCGCCAGCTTGGACAGATGAACCGATTTGCCGGTGATGATTCACGATTTGAAAACATGCGCAAGGCTTTTGCTGATTATAATTTTGATCACATCAGTGATATACATCTGAACATAATGGGACGTCTGCTGATGTTTCTGACTTCTCTTAACGGTGTATATGAGACAACATCAATGCATCACACACCGGAACAAGGCATTCAAAGTCAGCTTGTAAGCTATGTTAACGAACATATGTTTGAACATATTTCCCTGCAGTCTGTTTCGGAACATTTTTATTTAAGCCAGTCGCAGATAAGAAGACTGTTTCAGCGGGCAACAGGCTCACCTTTGTGGGAATACGTTAAAATCAAAAGACTTTTGGCTGCCCGTGCAATGATTCAGCGTGGAGAAAACGCCAACACCGCCTGTCACACCTGTGGTTTTTCTGATTACTCTGCATTTTTCAGAGCATACCGTTCATATTTTGGACACTCTCCCCGTGAAGACGCGCCCGAAAACTAATATCTGTACGCTATACCTCATAAACAGGTATAGCGTATTTTTATTTATAAATCCTCAACTGTCTGCCATTTAGCCATTGCTTCTTCAAGTGTCATACCCTGTGCAATGCCTTCTTTTCTTGCATTGTTGATAGCCTGGATTTCTTTCATTCTTTCACCTGTGAGGTTGTAGCCTTTCATAGCAATCAAAGTTGCAATCCACGCAAGCATAGGTACTATACAGAACAGAATAATAACCACCCAGTTCATACCAGGTGCATATGGTGTTGTACTGTCAGGCAATGTTGCAATTCCTATTGCTGCAACTGCCACACCAACAATTGTAGACCCAAGGGAACTTACAAGTTTATCTACAAGAGAAAACAAAGTG
>JAGBFE010000157.1 GCA_018109965.1 Oscillospiraceae bacterium
GCTTTTGCCATATGTATCACCTCTTTGAATATTTGCTGTATGTATACATATATATGATAATTTTTATCTTATTTTAACTTTTAAAAGCACAAAACGGAGAGGTTTTTGACAAATTCAAATATAATCCCCCATTTTATTTCAATTTATATTTTATTGTACCATATTTTTTTTAAAAGCAACAGTATTTATGATATATCGGCAAAATTTTTCTGCCTTAATATGATGTATTCTGTACTGTTCAGTTCTGCACACATTTTTGGGCGTATATGCCACTGCATTATGCAATTTTTGTTTTATAATCACAACACCCCGGCGGCAATACTGTGCCGTCGGGGTGCCTGTTTGTTTTATTGTTTTTCAGCCGCAGTTACTGCCCGGCTGTTCTGAGTTTTTTGAAGAATTTGTCCTGTTCGTCCTCTTCCCACTGACTGGTGTAAAGATTGTAGTAAGCCCCCTGCTTTTTAAGCAGTTCACGGTGGCTGCCCATCTCCACAATCTGTCCGTTGTCCACAAGGATGATTATATCTGCATTTTTAACGGTGGAAAGGCGGTGGGCAATGATAAAGCTGGTTTTGCCTTTGAGCAAATCGCTTGTCATACCGTTTATCAGCAGCTCGGTTTTGGTGTCAACGGAACTTGTGGCTTCGTCCATAACCATAATTTTTCCGTCAGCAAGGATTGCCCTTGCAATGCTGATAAGCTGCTTTTGCCCTGTGGAAAGCTTGTCGCCGCCCTGACCGATGTCGGTGTTGTAGCCGTCGGGCAGTTTTTCGATAAAGCTGTGGGCCTGTGCCTTTTTGGCAGCAGCAATCACCTGCTCCATTGTGGCGTCCTGATTTGCATATCTGATATTGTCAAGGATTGTGCCGCTGAACAGGTGCGGTGACTGCAGAACATAGCTTAAATTGCTTTCCAGCCAAAGCAGGCTGCGCTCTTTATAGTCCCTGCCGTCAATAAGTATCTGCCCTTCGGTAGGCTCAAAAAATCTGCACACAAGGTTTACAAGGGTGCTTTTGCCCGCCCCTGTATGACCTACAATTGCAACACAGGTGCCTGCATCGATTTTGAGATTGAAGTTCTGCAGCACATATCTTTCGCTGCCGGGGTATTTGAAGCTGACATTTTTAAACTCGATATCGCCTTTTACAGGTTCCCAGTTTTCCTTTTTGGCATCGTAGATTGTGCCGTATTTTTCCACAACATCCTGTGCATCCTTGACGCCTTCAGGTGTGTCCATAAGTCGGTTGACTCTTTCCACATTTGCCTGCAGGGAGATTGTGTTGTTAAGGCTGTTCATCAAATCCTCAATAGGACCTAAAATAGAAAATGTATAGTTGATAAATACTGCAAGGGTACCAACGTCCATAACCATATTGTTGACCATAGGCACGCTTGCGCTGAGCACAAGTGCAACTGTGAGGGACCCGATTGCAGAAATAAACGGCATAACACGGCGCTCCAGATTGCGCACACGCATTGTGCGGTTTCGCATTTCGTTGTTTATGTCAGAAAATTCACCGCAGATAAGCTGTTCGGCAGACAGACTTTTGACAGTCTGTGCACCGTTGATGTATTCGTTGTAGGCTGCGGTGATTTTGGCGTTCTGTCTTCTTGCCTTTCGGTTCAATGCAATCAGCTTTTTCTGCACAAGAAAGATTATTGTTGCCATAACCGCCATAACGGCAAGCACCATAAGCCCCAGCTTTACATTGAGCACCAGCATATTTACCAGCACAAACACAAGATAGGAGGCCTGCAGGGCAATCGCCGCCAGACGCCAGGAAAACATACCCCCCATGCTGTTGGTATCGTTCATAATGCGGGCAAGTATAAATCCCACAGGTGTAACATTGAAATAGTCAACCGAAAGCTCCTGCACATGGCGGAACAGCTTGTAGCGCATATCACGGCCGATGCACATTTCGATATAAATTGCCTTTTTGGAATAGATAACCGAGCCGAACTCGGCCTGTAAAAATGCAATCAGCACAAAGGCCGCAACAAACCAAACAATGCCGTCGAGAGTGCGGGGTTCGATAAAATTGTTGATTGCATATTTTGTCATCAGCGGAAAAACCGAGTCGATAAAGGAGCAGAAAACTGCACACAGCACAAGCAGTATCATCTCTTTTTTGTACGGTTTCAAAAACGGAAATATTCGTTTCCACTCTTTTATGTCAAACTTTGCCGCCAAAGCGTGTTCATCATACATACTACTGTGCCTCCTCCCTTGTTTTTTCCAGCACATCCTGCTGTATCTTTACAATTTCCTTGTATATACCGTCTTCGCTGCACAGCTTTTTGTGGTCACCCTGCTGCACAATGCGGCCTTTGTCCAGCACAAGAATGTTGTCCGCCTGCATAAGGGTGTTTACACGCTGGCTGATAATAACGCAGGTAAGATTTTTTGTGTGACGGTTGAGATTTGCCCTGATTGTGCGGTCGGTCATTGCGTCAACTGCCGAAAGTGAATCGTCAAACATAAGCACATCGGCACCTGTATAGATACATCTTGCAATTGCAATGCGCTGTTTCTGCCCGCCCGAAACGGTAACGCCTCTCTCGCCCACTACAGTGTCGTATTGGTCACTGAATTCCATAATATCATCGTGGACATCGGCAATCTGTGCCGCCGCAACAATTTTGTCCATATCGCCCTTGCGGTCGGTGATTGAAATATTTTCTCTGATGGTTTTGCTGAACAGGAACGGCTCCTGCATAACAAGGGCAATATTGTGACGCAGCTGCACCAGATTGATATCGTTGATATTTACCCCGTCAATGGTGATGGTGCCGCTGCCTGGAGCATAAAAACGGCACAGCAGTGCCATAATGGTGCTTTTGCCGCTGCCCGATGCACCGAGAATTGCCACCGTCTGCCCCTTTTTGATTGTAAAGGACAGATGGTCAAAAATCACCTGACTGTCAAAGGAAAAGCACACATCGCTGAAAGTGATGTCATTTTCGAACTTAAAGTCCACACCGCTGTCGTAGTCTTCCACAGGTGCTTCGCAGATTTCGGCAATACGGCCGAGGGCAACAGTTGCCTTGCTCATATTGCCCACTATTCTGCCAAGGGAACGTATCGGCCAGGCAAGCATACCGTTGAAGGTCATAAAGGACACAACCTCACCTGTGGTGATGTCACCGTTAACGGCAAAAACTGTGCTTGCACACAGCACAAGAACAATCTGGAAGCTGGTGAGGATATCTCCCCCTGCCCAGAACACTGCAAGCAGGTCACCAACCTTTATCCACAGGCGGGTAAATTCTTCGTTGTCGTGCTGGAATTTGTCCAGCTCGTGTTTCTGTTTGCCAAAGGCACGGACAACACGGGGTGCGGAAAGGTTTTCCTGTGCCATTGCCTGCAGCTCGCCCTCGGCTTCGTCCGCAACGGTGAAATTGTCCTGAATACGTTTGTAAAACA
>JAGBFE010000158.1 GCA_018109965.1 Oscillospiraceae bacterium
GTACTGTTTTTTGAGTTTTAAGCCTTCGATTTCGGCAGGTTTCCAGCCAAGTTCGCTTTCTGCGATTATTATACCATCTTCTGCTGTAACTTCGCAAACTTTTGGTAAAATTTCATCCAAAATCCCCATATTATATGGCGGGTCAAGAAAAACAATGTCAAAACTGTCCTTTGTAGTGCGTAAAAAGTCCTGTGAAACCATATTTACAACCCTTGCCTTATCAAAAAGACCACAGTTTTTAAGGTTTTTGGTGGTTACATCCACCGCTTTTGGTGCCATATCCACAAACACACCAAAGCTTGCCCCACGGGAAAGACATTCAATGCCCATCTGACCTGTACCGCTGAAAAGGTCAAGTACCTTTGCCCCCGGGATGATAAACTGAATTGATGAGAAAACGCCTTCCTTTACCCTGTCGATTGTCGGGCGGGTGTCCATACCTTCAACTGAAAGCAATGGCTTGTTGCGTGCTGTGCCGCTGATAACTCTCATATATATTTCCTCTAACTATTAAAATAATCGTATATATTTTTTGCATCTCTTTCGCTGATACCGTCTGCTTCCATAAGCTCGTGTACCGAAAGAGTTTTGATTTTTGTAAGTGTTTTAAAGCTACGCATAAGGCTTTCGGCCTTTTTTTCGCCTATACCGCTGATTTTTGTAAGGGTGACCGCATAGGACTTTGTCTTTTGGTTTTTACGCATATATTCAATGGAAAAACGGTGAACCTCGTCCTGAATTTCGGTAACAAATTTAAACACACCCTTGTGCATGGCAATAGCAATTTCGCCGTCCCTGCCCACAATTGCGCGGGTACGGTGCTTTGAGTCCTTGACCATACCAAATATCGGCACATCTTCAAAGCTTGTGCCCTGAACAATTTCCAGCACACTTGACAGATGCCCTTTGCCGCCGTCCAGCAGAATAAGGTCAGGCTTTGTGCCAAACTGGCCGCTGTCACCTGCATCGTAACGGGCAATGCGGCGGCTGATAACCTCCTGCATAGATGCGTAGTCATCGGTGCCTGCAACAGAATTTATTTTAAATCTGCGGTAGCCTGCCTTGTATGGCTTGCCGTCGGCAAAAACCACCATTCCCGAAACGCTGGTGCCGTCGCCCCAGTTGGAAATATCATAGCTTTCGATAACTTTGGGCGGATTTTCCAGTCCAAGCAGTGCGCCAAGCTCGTCCACAAAACGTTCCGATTTGTTGAGGCGGCCGCTTTCGCGGGCAAGGCGTTCCACCGCATTGGTGTATGCCATTTTGATGATTTTTGTATTTTCGCCTTTTTGGGCGATAGTTATATTGACTTTTGTTTCGGTCTGCTTGCGGATATATTCCAGAATTGCATCATCCTCGGGATATTCGTCCAGATAGATGTTTTTGGGCGGAGTTTCCCTTGTGTAAAACTGCAGAAGAAAACTGCTGCGCACCTCATTTGCATCGGTTTCGCCAAAGAAAACGTGTTCCTTTTTGTCCACAAGTCTGCCTCTGCGATAACGCAGCACACTGACCACACTGTTGCTGCCGCCACAGGCAACTGCAATAAAATCGTGGTTATTGAGTGACTTGTTGACTACATTCTGCCCCTGTGCAAGTTTTTGTATGGCGATAATCTGGTCACGGATAACCGCTGCTTTTTCAAAGTCCAGATTTTCGCTGTGGTGTTCCATACTTTCGGTCAGGGTTTCGATGATTTTATCTGTATCCTGGCTGATAAACTTTGTGGCATTATTTATGATTTCGTTGTAATCCGCCTTGCTTATTTTGCCCGAACACAGCCCCATGCATTTGTTGATATGATAATTGAGACAGGGGCGTTCCTTGCGGAAATCCCTTGGAAACTGCTTTGTACAGGTTGGCAGTTTGAATATCTGCTGTGTGGTGTTGACCATTTCGCGCACGGCAAAACTGGACATATACGGGCCAATGAATTTTCCGCTGTCGTCCTGCTGAAATTCCGCAGTGATACGGGGATATTCCTCTTTGGATATTTTGATAAAGTTGTACCCCTTATCATCCTTCAACAGAATGTTGTATTTTGGAGAATGCTGTTTGATAAGGCTGCACTCCAAAGTGAGGGCCTCAAACTCGCTGTTTGTGACAATAACATCAAAGGTGAATGCATTGTCCACCATTTTTGCCACCTTGGTTTCATGCACAGCACCCGGTTTAAAATATTGACTTACACGTGTGATAAGGCGCTTTGCCTTGCCGATATAGATAATTTCGTCATCCTTGTTGCGGATAATGTATACTCCCGGCAGCTTTGGCAAAGTTTTTGCCTTGCGGAAAAGCTCTTGTTTTGTCATATTTCTCCTGAATTAAAAAATCACCGCCTTGAAATCAAGGCGGTGGTCGTGTCGTAAATTAGTCAGCAAAACCGGAATTTACAAGTTTTACCAATGCTTCAACAGCAGCTTCTTCATCCTGACCGTCAGCAATAACACGGATTGTTGTACCGCCTACGATACCGAGGGAAAGAACGCCAAGAAGGGATTTTGCATTAACTCTTCTTTCTTCTTTTTCTACCCAGATGGAAGATTTGAATTCGTTTGCTTTCTGAATGAAGAATGTTGCAGGACGAGCATGCAAACCAACCTGATTTTCAACTGTTACATCTTTATAAAACATCGCTATATCTCCTCATAATTAAATCATAATTAAATGTTTTTGTAGCTATTTTTTATATATGAATATCATATAATAATTGCCCTGATTAGTCAACAAAAGTGGAACAAAATTTATGTTATTCACATAGTTTTGTTAGTTTTTTTGAATAATATTTGTGCAGTTTGCCCATTACTTTTCAACTTGATTGTAGGTTTTAAATAGTAATTATCAACAATCTGACGGTTTTGCCTTACCGCGCTTTGTTTTTGGCGGCTGCGGCGGGTGCTCTGACATATATTTTTCGTACATATCCGGGCGTTTATTCCTTGTTCTTTCAAGACTGTCGTTAAAACGGTATTCCTTTATGTTTTTCTCGTGTCCCGACAAAAGCACATCCGGCACCTTGCGGCCCATCCACTCATACGGGCGGGTGTACTGTGCATGTTCCAGCAGGCCGTTGTAGTGGCTTTCTTCCATAAATCCTTCGCTGCTTTTGAGTACGCCTTCACACATGCGGGAAACCGCATCGGTAATCACCAACGCCGGCAGCTCGCCCCCTGTGAGCACAAAATCACCGATTGAAATTTCCATATCGGCAATTTCTTCAATAACCCTTTCGTCAATGCCTTCATAATGGCCGCACACAATTGTGATGTTTTCCTTTTGGCTGAGTTCAATGGCAAGCTCCTGATTGAACACCCTGCCTGCTGCTGTGGTGAAAATAACAAAAGGCTTTGAAGTTGATTTTGCTTCAATTGCCTTGCAGCAGTCATAAATGGGCTGTGTCTGCATAACCATACCGTGTCCGCCGCCATAAGGTGTGTCATCCACATTTTTATGCTTATTCAGTGTGTAGTCTCTTATGTTAAAAACTTCCACATCAATTTTGCCTGCCGCTTTTGCACGGCCGATGATGCTGGTGTTTACCACAGCTTCACACATTTCGGGAAATAAAGTTGCTATGTTAATCTTCACTGAACATACCCTCTATCACTTTGATTCTGATTTCTTTTTTGTCGATATCTGTAGATACCAGAAATTCATCCACTGCAGGGAACATAAATTCCTTGCCCTGTGCATTTACTATAGTGTAAACATCGCTGGCACCAAAGTTGTCAACTGCTTTTACCTCGCCGACAGTTTCAGCTGTTTCATCGTTGATTACACTGCAGCCGATAAGGTCTTCGATAAAATAAGTGCCTTCTTCCAGTTCGATTTCATCACGGTCAAGGTAAACAATTTTTCCGATATATTCCCTTGCCTGTTCAACTGTGTCTATTCCTTCAAATTTTACCAGCACAACATTTTTGTGACAGCGGACTTCCTCGGCATAAAGTGCTTTGTAGTGCATTTTGTTTGCCTGTATATAAAAAGTATCAAATTCTTCCAGAAATTCAGGATAATCGGCCCAGGGATAAATTTTGAGTTCCCCTTTTATGCCGTGAACAGCAACGATTTCGCCTGTCTGAATATAGTTCATAAAACTACCCCTCTCAGATTTATATAACTGATTTATTATACCATTAAATATATATCTTTTGCAAACTTTTAACCATTAAATACACCCGCACATAAAATAATGTCAAAGCGACTTTTAAATCAAAGAGATTTAAAGGCTTTTATTTATTGTACAAAAGGAGATTACCGCATTGGACAGATTTTACACAACCGCAGATATGACAGGCAGAGACTGCAGCATTACAAACACCGCAACAGCACAGGGCTATTACATCCCACAGGCTGGTGCTGACCCCGTTATTGTAACAGGAGAGGATTCTCTGACACTGGGCTGCATATTTGCTGACATTGTTAAAACTGCAGATGTTGAAAATGCAAGACCGGGAGATATGATACGCTACACCATCACCTTTAAAAATATGTCGGGCAGAGAGATGTACAATGTAAAAATCACCGATACATTGTCGCAGTACCTCAATGTGATTGCAACCTCGATCATGCCTGTACCTCAGGCGGGCGAAAGCCTTGAAAGCGGTGTTACACTTGGCCGTGTGCCGGCAAACAGCCAGCGCACACTGACCTTTGCTGCGCGTGTCACAGCCGATGCAAGCGAAGACATTGTAAACCGCGCCTTTGCAGATTTTTCCTTCCGTGATGCCGGGGGAATGGAGCAGACAGCTTCCACCCACATCACAACTGTGACAACTCCGATTTATTCCAATCAGCTTGAGGTTGTAAAAAGCGCCGACAAAAACTTTATCACAGCAAA
>JAGBFE010000159.1 GCA_018109965.1 Oscillospiraceae bacterium
AAGGGTGCTGTGGGGGCCTGTGCCCATAACCGCCGCCACCGCATTATATATGGTCTGAAAATTTATGTTTTCCCCTTCCAGCAGGTCATTCACGTCATTTTTACCCTGAGACAGAATACCCATAAAAATATGCTCAGTCCCAACTGTTATATGACCCATTTTTTCGGCTATATCTATGCCTGCGTTTACACTGCGGTTTGCGCTTTCGGAAAAGTTTTTGAATCTATACATATCTGCACCTGTAATAATATTGTACGCCGCATATATTGCAGCAGTTAATATGATTATGTTCTTGTGCAAAAAAAATAAGCCGACATATGTCGGCTTACTGCTGGTAATTTTTTCAGTCAATTACTGTGCAAGTGCTTCTTTGATTGCAAGTGCAAGCTGGTCAGGGCAGCTTGTTGGTTTGAAACCGCAGGTGATGCCCTGCATTCTTTCAACTGCTTCCTGTGCGTTCATGCCTTTTACAAGTGCAATAAGGCCTTTGATGTTGCCGCTGCAGCCACCAACGATTTCAACATCTTTTATGATGCCGTCTTCAATAATAACTTTTGTGCTTCTGGAGCATACGCCCTGATTTTTTCTTGTATATTCCATAATATCTTCTCCTGTAATAACTATATCTTTAAGCTCTTTAATTATATTATCAAACAGACAGTCAAATTGCAACACATTTAGTGTACATTTGCAAATTCATCACCAATTGACACAGAGAATAAAAACATATAAAATATTTATTACACAAAATAAAAGGAGGTGTCTGCGCCAATGAAATACACACTTATAAAATCCGAACTCAAGGGTACACTTGTACCGGAAGTTGTTTTTGAAAATCTGCACGATACCCTTGGCAACGATTTAAAGGTAATTCTGTATGTTATAAAAACCGAGCAGACCGACCCCCTGAAGATAAGCAGTGACCTTGACATAAGCCATGCTTCCGCCAATGCAGCTTTGATGCACTGGGCAGACAAAGGGCTTATCCACTGCGAAGAAGAAACTGTAAAAAAACCAAATAAAAAATCGGGCCTTACAAGTGAAATTGTGGCAACACTGTCCAGTGACCCAGGGGTTAAGGCTCTTGTAAAAAACCTGCAGCTTATATTTTCTTGTGCACTCAACGAAAAATATACAAACAAGTTTCTTGCACTGTATCTTGAGGAAAGCATCCCTGTTGATGTTATCCTGCAGATATCCCAGCATCATATAAACACAGGTATAGACAACCCTGCATATATCATAAAGGTTATCCGCTCCTGGCACACAAAGCTTGGACTTAACACCGGCAGTGCTGTTGACGAATATCTTGCACTTTGCGAAAAACGGGAAAAAGTTTATGCCCAGGTATGCGAAATATTTGGTATAGGCATTGATAAACTTAAATCAAGCGAAAAGAAACTTATCGACCGCTGGAACGAAAATTTTGGTATGAGCATGGAAATGATAAGGGAAAGCTATATCCGTGCAGCAGGCAATGCAAACATACCGTACTGCAACGGCATATTGAAATCCTGGGCGCAGAAAGGCTACAAAACGCCAAAAGACCTTGACAGCGTGATTATAAATATCACTGAAAGCCGCCGAAATATAGATTCCCACAGTGACAAACCTGTACGAAAAGTCAGACAGGTGCCAACCTTTGAAGATTAAAACGGAGAAAAGCAATGGCAATAAACACCGAAAACGTGGCAAACGCCAACGACACCCTGGCAAGACGCCGACAGATAAATACAACAATTCAGCTTCGCCGTCAGGAAGAAGTTTATTCCCGTGTACCTGAAATTGAAGAACTCGGATATCAGATAACCTCCCTTGGTGTTGACTACACTATGGCCAAACTTGCCAAAAGTGAAGAAAAGGCTGCCGAAATAAAGCAGCAGATGGTTGATGCTGACAACAAGAGAAAACAGCTGCTTGTCCAAAACGGATTTGCAGAAAACTGGCTTGAGCCTGTATACACCTGCCCTTTATGTAAGGACAAAGGTTTTGTGAACGGCAAAATCTGCAGCTGTCTGAAACAGGAAATTGTAAAACAGCGTCAGAACATGCTGACTGCTCTGTCCCCTGCGCCGAAAACCACATTTGAGGAATTCCGCCTTGATAAGTATCCAGACAAAACAAGCAGCGACGGCATAAATCCCCGTGAACAGATGACCGCTGTTTTCAACCACTGCAAAATGTATGCCGAAAAATTTCACCGCAACAGAAAAAGTTTGCTGATGATGGGTTCTTCCGGCCTTGGCAAAACACACCTGTCCTGTGCTATTGCCAATGTATGTGTAAAAAACGGATTTGTTGTTATGTATGCCAGCAGCCAGAGCCTGTTTGAACAGATTGAACGCAGCCGCCACAATGTTCAGGATATTCTCAATGACATTATAGGCTGTGACCTGTTTATCCTTGATGACCTCGGCACAGAATATCTTACTCCGTACGGACAGTCCATTTTGTACAATATCATCAACACCCGCAGTATCAACAACAACCCTTGCATATTCTCCTCCAATCTGACGGAAGACCATGACTTTTTGCGCAAATACGGTGAAAAAATTGCTTCCCGCCTGCTTGGCAGCTGTGATGTGCTTGAGTTTGTTGGCGATGACCTGAGACTTAACAAATAATAATTGCCGATATCAGAAGTTTGCCGCTTCTGATATCTTTTTATAGGTACACTATGAAAAAGTTTAAAAAAATATATATTGAAATAACAAATATATGCAATCTCAGCTGTTCCTTTTGCCCAGGTCACAGACGTGAAAAAGGGTTTATGTCTGCACAGCAGTTTGAAGCTGTGCTAGAGAAAACCTATCAGCACGGCGAAAATTTTTATCTGCATCTTATGGGCGAGCCGCTGGGACATCCGCATTTTAAAGAAATACTTGATATTTGTGAAAAATATAATATACAGACAAACATAACTACTAACGACACCCTGCTAAAAAAAAGATGTGATGACATTTTGAACCACAATGTGCGCTCGGTTTGTATTTCACTGCACAGCTTTGGGGCAAACAGAATGAATGTGAGTCTGCAGCAGTATCTTGAAGACATAAACGACTTCTGCACAAAGGCTTTGGGCAAAAAAACCATCATTGAGCTGCGTTTGTGGAATATGAGCAGCAAAAGCCTTGCTGACAGGGATGGTCTTAACTATAAAATCATAGATTTTTTCAATTCGCGGCTTAAACCCGATTTTGATATATTCGCCCAACTGGAAAACACATTTTTTTCTATGGAGAAAAACCGCAAAAAGAATTTCCGTATAAAAGAAAATATCTTTATTGGCATGGCGGAGCAGTTCAGCTGGCCGAATATTGAAAATTCACCAAACGAAGTGTGCGAAGGCTTTTGCTATGGTCTGCGCAATCAGATTGCCGTACTCAGCGACGGTACTGTTGTTCCCTGCTGCCTTGACAGCAACGGTGATATGGCTTTGGGCAATATTTTTGAACAGGAACTGGAAGAAATCTGCAACAGTACAAAAAGCCGTGAAATATACAACGGTTTTACCAATATGAAAGCAGTTGAACCTCTTTGCCAAAGCTGCGGATATATGAAAAAATATATGGCAATGCGCAAAAAATAACATAATAAATCAAAACAAAAACTCCCTTGTTTTAAATCAGAGCATATATATGTGCTATTGATTAAATAAAAACAAGGGAGTATAATTTGTTTATTGATATAAATAAATTTTATGACTTTTTGAGGAAAAACTGTGATAAGTAAAATTTTTGACCCGTTAAATCTGCTTGGCCGCAGTACACAGATGGGTGATTTGCCAAAAGCAAATGAAATATTTAAAACAACGGTCTCTGTCGCGTGGCCTGCCGTGCTGGAGTCATTTCTCGTAAGTATTGTTGCCATGGTGGACAACATTATGGTTTCGTCCCTTGGCACCTACGCCATCGCTGCGGTAGGGCTCACCACACAGCCAAAATTTATCTTTTTTGCTATTCTTATCTCTATGAACGTCGCCGTTTCGGCCCTTGTTGCAAGACGCCGCGGAGAAAACGACCGCAAAGGTGCCAACGACGTTGTGCGTCAGGCAGTGGTTATAGCACTTATTATCATTGCAGTAATCACGCTGGTTTCCACTACATTTGCAGAGCCTTTGCTGCGCTTTTGCGGTGCACAGGATGACACTATAGGGCCTGCAAGTGATTATTACAGAATAATTATGGGCGGCTGTGTTTTTCAGCTGTTGTCCATGACACTTAACGCCGCTCAGCGAGGTGTGGGCAAAACAAAAATAGCAATGACAACAAATATGATTTCCAACTGCATAAATGTTGTTTTCAACTATCTGCTTATCGGCGGTAATCTGGGGTTCCCAGCCCTCGGTATAAAAGGGGCCGCCATTGCAACGGTTATGGGTACATTTGCAGCATTTTGCATATCTGTTGCTTCAATGTTCAAAAAAAATGGTTATCTGCACTTTTCACTTATGAAAGGAAAGCTGTTTGACACGGGCATTATCAGATCAATTGTAAAGGTTACAAGCGGTACTCTTGCCGAACAGCTTTGTGCCCGTTTTGGTTTTCTGACATTCGCAATGATTGTTGCAAACCTTGGTACCGAAGCTTATGCAACACACCAGATTGCTATGAACTGTATGCACATCTCCTTCTCCTTCGGCGACGGGTTCTCGGTTGCGGCAGTTGCCCTTGTAGGTATGCAGCTTGGTGCAAAGCGCAGTGACCTTGCCCGAATTTACGGTTATGCCTGCAAGCGGCTGGGACGTATTTTTGCAGTTCTTCTGTCAGGTATGTTCTTCTTTGGCGGCAGATATTTCTATATGCTGTTCAACGCCGAACCTTCAATGATTGTCACCGGCAGCATAATCACAAAAATTCTTGCAGTTATACTGTTCTTCCAGATTGACCAGGTTATCACCTCCGGCTGTCTTAAAGGCGCAGGCGACACAAAATTTGTTGCAAAGGTTGCCTTTGTAAGTATAGCTATTATCCGTCCGCTCTCTGCTTATACTTTCTGCTATATTCTCGGATTTGGCCTTGTAGGTGCATGGTTTGGCACTCTTTGTGACCAGCTTTGCCGCAACGTGCTCAACGACAGACGTTTTAAAAGCGGAAAATGGACCGAAATCAAAATTTAGGCAAAAAAATAATCTCCGTGGAGTTCCACGGAGATTTTTATTTACATAGCCTTAAGCAGTTTGTAGAGCAATTTATACAGTGTGTATGCTTCTTCGCCTTCAAGCGGGCAGCATCTGCCAAATTCGTATGGGATTTCAACAGCCTGTTCCTTGAGTGCTTCACCTGCAGGAGTAATTGTAACAATGAGAATACGTTCGTCCTGGCTGGAGCGCTGGCGTGTGAGCAATCCTTTTGATTCCATCTTTTTGAGAAGCGGTGTGAGTGTGCCTGAGTCAAGATAAAGAAATTCGCCCATTTCCTTAACAGTTACACTTTTCTTTTCCCACAGCACAAGCATAGCAATATACTGTGTGTATGTCATATCCAGTTTGTCAAGAAATGGTTTGTATTTTTTTATAACCTCTCTGGAACATGCATAGAGCGGAAAACACAACTGACCTTCAATTTTTAAAGCATCGTACTTATCTTTACTCATATTTTCACCAACCATATTTTTCAAAATGAGTTTTGTTAAATAAATATTAGCATATTTTTTATGCTTCTTCAAGCATATCAAGCTGAACATTTGTTAAATTAATAACTTTTTTCTATAAACAGTTATGTATATTATTTAAGCAAAAACAAGCATTTTATACATAACACTATATATTATGTATATAATCACAGCTTATTATATTTTACAAAATATAATTGTATGTTAGAATTTCTGCACATTTAATACGGTATAGACACAATAACTGCCAATTGGTTTAAAGTCTATTGATTGCAAAAACAAAAAACCACAACCAAAAGGCCGAAAAAATGATTATATTTTTTCGAAAGACGGATCTTCCCCTTTTGTTGAAAGCACATTTAAAAGAGCGTGGAAAAAATACACCGAAGAAACAGGTATCACAGCCACACCACATCAGCTACGGCATGCTTATGCCACAATGCTTTACGAAGCAGGTATTGACGAAAAACTTGCACAGGAGCTGATGGGACATTCTGATATTGCAACAACACGAAATATTTACACCCATATCCGCACATCCAAAGTAAAAGATGCAGCAAATATTTTAAATTCTGTTGATTTTTGATTTTTCTAAAAAACCGACGACGTTTTGACGACAAAACAAGGCATTTTATAATAATTTTAGGCATTTTTCAAGTAATCTGCCAACCAATACAAAAACCACCTATTTGGGCAAAATAAGCCCATTTAGGTGGTTTAAATATGTTTATAAAACAAAAAAACCGTCCAAATTGGACGGCTTTTTGATGGCGGAGAGAGAGGGATTCGAACCCTCGGTGCGTGTTACCGCACACCCGCGTTCCAGGCGAGCACCTTCGACCACTCAGACATCTCTCCGTGTTCGACAGCTTTATTATTATATAACGGCAATCCGCAATTGTCAA
>JAGBFE010000160.1 GCA_018109965.1 Oscillospiraceae bacterium
TAGGCACAAGGGGAGTACACATCAGTGTCGGTCCACTGCCAAATTACTGTCCATACTGCGGAACAGACTTTTCAAAATACAATAAATACAAAATGTAAACGATTTTCAAAACCACGCAAAACAGTGTTTTGTGTGGTTTTTGTTTACCACACAAAAGGTATCATTTTATATTTAACCTTGTTTTTGTATTCTTTGTAGCCAATAAGTTCTTTTTCCAGCAGCTGTTCTTCGCCTTTTATTCTTTTTGCAATAATCAGCGGATAAACAAGGAAAATCACAAAGGAAAACGGACAGCCAAGCACCAGCGGCATTGAAAGGAACAGAAATATCGTTGCCATATACATCGGGTGACGCACAATGCTGTACAGCCCTGTGTCGATAACCTTTTGGTTTTCCTGCACTTCAATGGTACGGGAAAGATAGGTGTTTTCCCGCAGTACTTCGGCATAAAGCAGATAGCTAAAAAGAAATACCACCGTAGCGGCAATGGTAACACCTTTTGGCAGCACACACCATCCAAAACGAAAGTTGAGCCCTGCCACCACAAAGCCTGCAACAAACATCAGCCCGCTCAGTTTGACCACAAGCTGCTGGTCACCCATCTTTTCCTTTACATCAAGGCGTTTGGCCAAAAGATATGGGTTTTTTGCCATCATCACAAGACCTGCCGCAAACATCGGCACAAACAGTATCGCCATAAACAGCCACCCCTGGGGGTAGTGCAGTGTGCCTGCAGGTGCAAAGATAAGCGCACCGATAAGCACAACACCTGCAGTGAATTTGGCTATTGCTGAAACAAAAAGCTTTTTGGTCATAGCTGTCACCTCATATTTGATTTATTATAATGAATTATACATCAGAAATAAAACATTGTAAAATCAAAGCATCTGCAACTGTCGGTTGCGGTTTTGCAATTACCTGTAGGTTGAATTGATTTGTCTGCGAAATTATAATGGATATATAACACAAAAAGGGGACGGACAATGACAATAGCAGAAAAAATACACCTTTTACGCAGAAAAAATGGCCTGTCACAGGAACAGTTTGCAAATATAATAGGGGTTTCGCGGCAGGCGGTATCAAAATGGGAACAGGCGGTTTCACTGCCGGACATAAACAGTCTTGTAAAAATAAGCGAGAGCTTCGGAGTGAGCGTTGACTGTATTGTAAAAGACTATATGGATATTGAACAGCAGCAATCTGCCAAAACTGATGACTGCGGATACACATTCCTGAAAAAATTATATGCCGAAAAGCTGAAAAAACCATTTTTGGTTATGATTGTCCTGTTGCTGGCAGCAGTGACATACAATCAGCTTTTGCATCTGATAAAACCTCCGCTGAACCATTCAGTATGGAAATATGCCCTTGGATTGGGTGCACCAATGTGGAAGCTGTGGCTGATTGTACTGCTGATTATCGGGGTGTACAGCTATCTGAATATAAAATGCAGGATAAAAAAGAATTGATAAACACATCAAAGCAGAAAGACGGGATGAATTGTCAAATCAAGTACAATGTTTTGCAGCAAAATTTACCGTTAAATTAAAAGCACAGATATACCGCAGTATATCTGTGCTGATTTTTTATTATAAAATAATCTGATTAGTCAACAAGATCAAACTGGTCTTTTTCCACACCGCAGTCAGGGCAGGTGAAATCTTCCGGTAAATCTTCAAAAAGTGTGCCCGGGGCA
>JAGBFE010000161.1 GCA_018109965.1 Oscillospiraceae bacterium
AGCAACATTTTCACCAAACGGTAAAACAACCTATAATATGGAATTCTGCTGGGCCAGCGACAACAAGGATGCCCGCACAAAGTTTGTGGAAAACGGCCTTGCAGATGTACAGGTGCTGCCTGGTATGACAGTGCCCTGCGACCACACAGTAAGCCTTGTTATCGACACAAAATGGCCTGATGCAAAACTAACTTTCCCTTGCGGCAGGGTGATTGAACCAATAAAATGCGACGGCACAAAATATTTTTACAGCTTCACTCTGACACAGCTTGGCGAAAACACACTGTGGCTTAAAGACAGCCGCGGCTACAGAATGAACCTTGACTTTTTTGTGACCGAGCCGATTGAAACACTTATCGAAAAACGCGGCAGATTTATTGCCGAACATCAGCACAACGATGAAAAACTGTGGTACAACGGTCTGCTTGCTGAATGGAACAACGAGACAGGTGTTCTGCTTGGTCCTGACAACTACGACAAAATCAAGGGCTGGCGCATATATGAAGTTACCTGTGATGACCCCGGACTTTCAAAACCTGCATTTTTGTCGGGCAAACTGGCTGAACTGCCTGATGCCGAACAGATAAAAGCCTTGGACAGATATGTTGAAAACTTTGTCTGGGGCGGTTTGCAGTGCACAGAGAACGAGCCTTATCCATATGCAATCTACGGTATCCCTGACTGGAAAACCAACCGTGAAAGCGAAGATGAAGGCCTGCGCGGCAAGCTGCATATATGGCGTATATATGACTATCCGCACATCTTTATGATGTACTACAATATGTACCGCATCAAAAAACAGAATCCTGCTGCCCCGCTGACACACGATGCTCTCACCTATCTTTACCGTGCATACCGCACAGCCCTTGCAATGTTCACAGTACCTTTGGAAATTGAAGGCTGGAGCGCCTTTGAAACAGGCCTTTACAATGAATATTCCATCGAAGGCATTATGGATGCTTTAGGTTCAGAAGGTATGAATTTTGAAAAGGCCCGCCTCGAAAGGCTGTGGGACCGCAAGGTTTATCAGTTCACCGAAAAGAATGCTGACATCTTTGGCTCGGAATATCCTTTTGACACAACAGGCTTTGAGTCCACCCATGTGCTGGCAAACAGAGCTTTGAAACAAAGCGTAAACGAAAAAATCACAAGTCCGTGGGACAACCGCATTCAGCGCCGCAATGCTGTTAAATTCCTCGAAAATCAGCACAAGGCAAATGTATCCTGCCGTGGTGTGCTTGAACCCTGTTACTACTGGTACGGCAGTGACTATCGCGGCAACAACGTGCACTACACTTTGAGCTATATGTCACAGATGGGCGGCTGGTCAATAATGGACTATGCTTTGTATCACGCAGCTGACCCGTTTGAATTCCTGCGTCTTGGCTACGGCTGTATGATGAGCAGCTGGGCTTTGATGAACACAGGCACAGAGGATACAAACTACGGTTATTACTTCCCGGGCAAAGAACACGACGGCGCCGCAAGCGGCGGTTTTGAGCCATTGTTCCTCGGGGAAACCTGGCTGCAGCAGCCACACCATTTTGGCCCTTGGTACTATTCCTGTGAAATCGACCTTGGTTTTTGCGGATATCTGCACGGTGCTGCAACAGTGCTGAGCGATGACCCGCTGTTTGATATGACCTGCCTTGGTGGCAAAGCCGAAAACGACGCAGATAAGTGGACTGTAACACTCAATGACGGCGTAAACAGACGTTTTCACTATGTTGACAAGAAAAAACGTCTGCACCTTACAACCGACATCGGCAGATTTGAAAAGATTGCAATTTGTCCTGAAAGCGGCAGAATAGAAGTTTCCATCAATCTTGACGGCAACAGCTGTAACGCAACTGTTACCCTTGAAAAATCGGGTTATGGTAATGATGAAACCGTTACAGTTACTGCCAATGGCACACAGACAGTTGTTTTTGAATAGCACAAACTTAAAAGGAGGCCCCGGCCTCCTTTTTATTTGCTCTGCCCTTGCATTTTTAATATGATTGTATAAAATATAATATAGATTTTATTTTTCGGAGTCTTATTTATGGATAAAAACAACTTTAAAACTCAATATAAAAACGGCTTTAAAGCGGGTGTGCCTGTTATTCTCGGCTTTGTCCCTGTTGGCATCGCCTTTGCCGTTATGGCACGTCAGGCTGGGTTTTCCATTGCCGAGACCTGCGGCAGCTCCATTTTTGTGTTTGCAGGTGCGGCACAGATGATGAGCACAGGTATGTATGCCAAGGGGGCAGGCATTGTTGCTATCATTCTGGCAACCTTTGTGCTCAATCTGCGTCATCTGATAATGGCCACCGTTGTGATGAACCGTATGAAAGGCGGCAGCACAGCATTGAGACTGCTTGCAAGCTTTGGTATAACCGATGAATCCTTTGCGATTTTTTCCACAACAGATAGAGCGAACTGCAACATCGGCTTTTTCCTTGGACTAATCACCGTTACATATTCAAGCTGGATTGCAGGCACAGCAATCGGTGCTGTGGCAAACGATTTCTTCCCTGCCATACTTACCGCAAGTCTTGCCGTAAGCCTTTATGCAATGTTTATCGGCCTGCTCGTACCAAATCTGCACGACAACGCAAAACTTGCTGCACTTGTTGTTATGACCGGTATCTGCAACACAGTTTTGTCCCAGTTTATCGCATCAAGCTGGGCGCTGATTGTGTCCACCCTTGTATGCGCTTTTATCGGCAGCTTTTTTGTGGATATGGATGAAAACAGGGAGGGCAATGCTGATGGATGCTGTTAAAATATGGATTATTATAATAGGTATGGGCATCGTGACCTACATTCCCCGTGCTCTGCCTGCCGCTTTTATTGACAAAATGAAATTCGGCAAACGTGTGGAAAAGTTTTTGAAGCTCATTCCATACACTGCAATGACAAGTCTGATTATCCCAGGGGTATTCACCACCGATGCAAACAACCTTTCCATTGGCATTGTTGGCGGCGGTGTGGCTGCACTGCTGGCGTGGTTCAAATGCCCCGTTATGGTGTGTGTTCTTGGCGCAATTGCAGCCGATTTTGTGCTGTATCTGTTTATATAACTTATTATAAACACATTTTTTGATTATAATTATCTGTATATTTTATTAAAAGGATGATTTATATATGATTAAAGCAGTTTTGTTTGACCTTGACGGCACTTTTTTGCCAATGGACCAGGAAGATTTTATCAAAGCATATTTCTCTTCTCTTGCAAAAAAACTTGTGCCATACGGCTACAATCCCGACACTTTTGTGCCTGCAATATGGACAGGTAAAAAAGCTATGATGAAAAACGACGGCAGCCGTACAAACGAAGAAGCCTTCTGGCAGACCTTTGCAGGCATCCTTGGTGAACATGTGCGTAGTGATGAACCATTATTTGAAAACTATTACAACAACGAATTCAATGCAGTAAAAGATATCTGCGGTTTTTGCCCAAAGGCCGCTGATGTTATAAAGGCAACAAAGGCAAAAGGGTTTAAGGCTGTCCTTGCAACCAACCCGCTGTTTCCTAAAATTGCAACACAAAACCGCATAAAATGGGCAGGGCTTTGTCCTGATGATTTTGAGCTGTACACCACCTACGAAGATTATTCTTACTGCAAGCCAAGCCTTGAGTATTACAAACAGATTCTGGACAAAATCGGCCTTAAAGGCGAAGAATGTGCAATGGTGGGCAACGATGTGGGCGAAGATATGGTTGCCAAAAAACTTGGTATGAAAACCTTTTTGCTTACCGACTGCCTTATCAACCGCAGCAACGAAGATATCAGCATTTATCCGCACGGCAGTTTTGATGAGCTGACTGAATTTATAAACAGTCTTTAATTATACAAAATGCAAAAAGTTCCTTTTTTATCATAGATAAAGGGAACTTTTTTGGTGCGTGTATTCCTTTGTTCACATTAAACACCAACTTTTATCACATTTTTGCTATAAACAATATATGTAATTATTCAGATTAGTGGAATGAAAAGTTTTAAATATAATTCTTAACCGGAGATAATATGAAAAATTTTAAATTCAGAAAAATACATCTTGCCTGCATTTTTGCACTCATCGGCATACTTGTTTTTGTTGTATGCAGCTGGTACGGCACACATTATTATGCAGGCTTTGAAGAAATTCTTGTTACCATAACAAGCCCGCTGAAGGGCAGTGACACCACCGCCATAAAAAGCGGTTTTACCGACTGTGCTCCCAAAGTGGCATTGTATTTTGCAGTTTTCCTTGTTCCCGTACTTATATGGTATACATTTAAAATTGGTGACAAGATTCAGGCAAAATATTCTTCTCCCGACGAAAACTTGATATAAACAAGGTTGCCGACAATGTATTTCTTGTTATCGGCAGTGCCATTATGGTGTGCAGTCTGCTTTTTTTAAACAGTCATTTTGGAATAAGCGATTATTTTATGCTGAAAACACAGCAGACAACTCTTTATGAAGAGTATTATGCTGACCCCGATGATATAAAAATAAGCTGTGATGAACAAAACAAAAACCTGATTATACTTTATCTGGAAAGTATGGAAACCAGCTATGCTTCCACACAAGATGGAGGCGGACAGGATATAAACTATATTCCCCACCTTACTCAGCTTGCAAAAGAAGAAGTCAACTTTACCGAAGACGGACTGCTTGGCGGTTTTCACAACACTGCAGGCAGCAGCTGGACTGCAGGGGCTTTATTCTCTACCACTTCGGGGCTGCCATATCCCACAGGTATGCCCGTAGAAAAAAGCGAAAATTCCTTTGCTCCAAAGGTTACAAGCCTTTACGACATACTTGACAAAAACGGATACAATCAGTATTATCTGTGCGGCTCTGATGCCTATTTTGGCGGCAGAAGCATCTATTATCAAAGTCATGGCAATCTGACCATATACGACCATAACACCGCAAAAAACGACGGATATATCAGCGATGATTATGATGTGTGGTGGGGATATGAGGATGCAAAACTCTATGACATTGCCAAAGACAAAATAACTGCCGCTGCAGCAATAGGCGAACCGTTCAGCTTTACAATGCTGACTGCCGACACACATTTCCCGCAAGGGTACATATGCCAGAAATGCCGCAGCGACCACGACAGTGTTGTTGAAAATGTTCTGCTCTGTGCTGACTGCCAGGCAAATGACTTTATCAGCTGGTGCAAAACACAGGATTTTTACAAAGATACTGTTATTGTCGTTATGGGGGACCATCCACGTATGGACAAGGTGCTTCCCAAGGATGTCGCAGCCTATGAACGCACAACCTACGCCGTTTTTGTAAACTGTGATGACAAAGCCGCAGACAGCGCAAACCGCATTTATACACAGCTGGATATAATGCCTACTA
The DNA here is from genome assembly GCA_018109965.1 of Oscillospiraceae bacterium. Next base: position 5,352 of record JAGBFE010000161.1, read on the forward strand.
CTCTTGCCGCAATGGGCTTTAAAATTGAAGGCAACCGCCTTGCCCTTGGCACAAACCTGTTCAGTGACAAGGCGACACTTGCAGAAGAACTTGGTTTTGCCACACTCAACAGTGAGCTTGGCAAAGGCAGCGAATTTTTAAAAGAGCTGTTTGCAGCCGAATAAAACATATAAATCAAGACCACGCGTTGAACGCGTGGTATGCACCAGCCCTGGAAGGGCATATCACTGGCGAAACCTCTCAAGAGGTGCCGAACATTCTTTCAGCCGCATCTTATGCACTGCCACTACTCAAGTAGTAAATAACAATTAATCAATTCTTACACTAATTAATAATTGTCATTTCGCTACGCTCAATACTTGAAGCTAAAGCATTTTTCCACCAGCATAGCTGGTGGTTGTCTCTATACAAAACAACCCGCAGATTATAAAATCTGCGGGTCTTTGTTTTAAGTCTATTTTTCTCTGTATTTTGCCATCAGCTTTTTAAACAGCTCATTGGTTGACGGAGGTGTATATGTAATGGCATTTGCACCGGCTTCAATTGTTTTGCGGATAAATTCATCGGTGTTGCCGCCCGAAGCCATAATCGGCACATCGGGGAATTTATCTCTTATTTTACGCACAATTTCCGGAGTATCAGGGCCACCTGCAACATTGAGGATGGACACCCCTGCATCAAGGCGCGCCTGTATATCGGTGTCAGCGCTGACTACTGTTACAATCACAG
>JAGBFE010000162.1 GCA_018109965.1 Oscillospiraceae bacterium
TTTGCCAGAGCAGCTTCCCTTGGCAGCTTTGCACAGCTGCCCGAGTGGAAAATAACCCTTTTGCCACCCATTGCCTTTATGGCCTTTGCACTGTCAATAATGTAACCAACACTGTTAAGGCGTTTTTCTTCCTCAAGGCTGGACATTGAAATGTAATAAGGTGCATGAAGTGACAGGGTTATGCCCTTTGCAGCTGCCTCTTTGCCAAATTCAATCGCTGCCGCTTCTTTTATCTTAACTCCTCTGCCACACTGATATTCAAAGGCATCAAGGCCCATATTGCTTAAATATGTTGGCACTTCAATTGTCTTTTTGTGTCCCTGCAGGGAAAAATTTTCATCCAGCCCTGCTGTACCGAATTTTACCATTTATAAAAACTCTCCGTTTTCTTTGAGATATCTGTCGATATATTTCTGTTCAAAATCACGTTTTATATCAAAGCCTACGCCTTCCTCGTGATAAACCGGCAGCACCATTGCCGCCCTCATGCCTATGATGTGGGCACCGAGAACATCGGTGAACAGCTGGTCCCCCACCACAAGAGTGTTTTTGAATTTAACCTTCATTTTGAATTTTGCACGGAAAAACCCCCACGGTGTCGGCTTTGCACTGAAGGTGACACAGGGCAGATTTACAAGCTGTGCAAAAGGCAGAATATATTTTTTGTAGTTGTTGGAGGTGATAATCAGCTTGATGCCGTTTTTGTGCATCAGATCTATCCATTCTTCAACACCATCGGCTGCCTGCATCTGTTTGTGGCGGCGCAATGTGCCGTCGACATCAAGGAACAGACAGTTGATGTTGTTTTGTTTAAGGAACTGAGGTGTTATATTTGCAGTTTTTTCAAATATAAAATCGGGCATATAGCCTTTAAACTTCATTGCACACATCCTTTCCTTTTTCAGCTTCTATCATATAAATAATATAACATATTATAAAATTTTTAACAATAAAATCGGTAATTTCTTTAAAACACAATATTTTCCGTTGTTTTTACAACGTACTTTTATGTTTTACTCTGTTATAATACAGCCATAGGTTAAATCAATCATTTAACGGAGGATATGAATATGCTGAGAAAAATAATTAAAATAGACCAGACAAAATGCAACGGCTGCGGTGCCTGTGCCGCTGCCTGCCACGAGGGCGCAATAGAAATGATAAACGGCAAGGCAAAACTGACAAGGGAAGACTACTGCGATGGTCTTGGCGATTGCCTGCCTGCTTGCCCTGTTGATGCAATCAGCTTTGAGATGCGTGAGGCACCTGCATATGATGAAGCAGCAGTAAAAGCCGCACAGGCTGCAAAAAAGGCTCCGCTGCCCTGCGGCTGCCCGGGTCCCAATTCCAAATCAATTAAAAGAGAAGCCGCACCTGAAGCTGCAAGCTGTTCTCCAATAAACAGCCAGCTTTGCCAGTGGCCTGTACAGATTAAGCTTGTTCCTGTGAACGCCCCGTACTTTGACGGAGCAAATCTGCTTGTTGCAGCTGACTGCACTGCCTTTGCATACGGCAATTTCCACAACGAATTTATCCGCAACCACGTTACACTTATCGGTTGCCCAAAACTTGATGAAGGTGACTATGCACAGAAACTGACACAGATAATAGCAAACAACAATATCAAAAGTGTAAAGGTTGTGCGCATGGAAGTGCCTTGCTGCGGCGGCATTGAAAATGCTGTCAAACAGGCACTTATGGCCAGCGGCAAGTTTATTCCATGGCAGGTTGTGACAATCTCAACCGACGGCAGAATTATTGACAGATAATATCAGACTAAAAA
>JAGBFE010000163.1 GCA_018109965.1 Oscillospiraceae bacterium
ACGGGTCATAGCAGCTCTTGCTACTTCTTCTGATACACCTGCAACTTCAAATAATACTCTGCCCGGTTTTACAACAGCTACCCAGTATTCGGGTGAACCTTTACCGCTACCCATTCGAGTCTCGGCCGGTTTTTCTGTGATTGGTTTGTCAGGGAAGATTTTGATCCATACCTGACCGCCACGTTTGATGTAACGTGTCATAGCAATACGGGCTGCTTCAATCTGGTTTGATGTAATCCAGGATGGTTCCAGTGCTACAAGACCGAAATCGCCGTATGTTACTTTATTGCCACGAGTAGCTTTGCCTTTCATGCGGCCTCTGTGTACTCTGCGGTATTTAACTCTTTTTGGTAAAAGCATTATCTTTTGCCTCCTTCTTTACGAGGTTTAGCACCTTTCAGCACTTCACCTTTGTAAACCCAAACTTTAACGCCAACTTTACCAAAAGTTGTGTTAGCTTCTGCAAAACCGTATTCGATGTCTGCACGAAGTGTCTGAAGAGGAATTGTGCCTTCGTTGTAGTGTTCTGTTCTTGCGATATCAGCACCGCCAAGACGGCCGGATACGCTTGTTTTGATACCTTTAGCACCCATTCTCATAGCTCTGGACATTGCCTGTTTCATAGCTCTTCTGAATGCTACACGTTTTTCAAGCTGAGCAGCAATGTTTTCAGCAACGAGCTGAGCATTTGCGTCTGCCTGTTTGATTTCTGTGATGTTTACGATTACTTCTTCAACTGGTCTGTTAACCATTTTAGCAATCTGTACTTTGAGTTTTTCGATTTCTGCACCCTGACGGCCGATAACCATACCAGGTTTTGCACAGAAGATGTTTACTCTGAGTACTTTAGAATCTCTCTCAATCTCAATTTTAGAAACACCTGCAGTGTAAAGCTGAGCTTTGAGAACTTTTCTGATGTTGTAGTCTTCTACGAGTGTGTCGCCAAATTCTTTTTTTTGGAAACATACCAACGAGAATCCCAGTTTTTAATTACGCCTACACGCAAACCGTGTGGATTAACTTTCTGTCCCATAGCTTCCTCCTTAACCTTCGATTTCTTTGAGAACTACTGTGATGTGAGAAGTTCTTTTGAGAATCTGATATGCTCTGCCCTGTGCTCTTGGCATAACTCTTTTAAGAGTTGGACCAGGTGTTACAAAGCATTCTGCTACGTAGAGATTGTTTTTGTCCATGTTGTGATTGTTTTCCGCATTTGCCATAGCTGATTTAACCAATTTGAGCAAAGGTTCGCAAGCAGCTTTTGGTGTGTGCTGCAAGATAGCAACAGCTTCGTTTGTTGGTTTGTTTCTGATCAAATCAAGAACGATCTGCACTTTTCTTGGTGAAATGCGGGCGTTTCTAAGGTATGCCCTTGCTTCCATAGTGTTTACTCTCCTTTGTTATTTAGATGATTTTGAACCAGCGTGACCGCGGTATGTTCTTGTTGGTGCGAATTCACCGAGTTTATGACCTACCATGTCTTCAGTAACATATACTGGAACATGTTTTCTGCCGTCGTGCACAGCAAATGTGTGACCTACGAAATCTGGGAAGATTGTAGATGAACGGCTCCAAGTTTTAAGGACTCTTTTTTCACCAGTTTTGTTCATTTCTTTAACTCTTTTAAGAAGAACAGGCTGGATGTAAGGGCCTTTTTTAACGCTTCTACCCATATCTTAACTCCTTTATTAACCGTTGCGACGTTTAACGATAAATTTGTCGCTTGCTTTGTGTTTAGCTCTTGTTTTGTAACCGAGTGCTGGTTTGCCCCAAGGTGTCACAGGACCTGGACGACCTACTGGAGATTTACCTTCACCACCACCGTGTGGGTGGTCACAAGGGTTCATTACAGAACCACGAACTGTTGGTCTCCAACCCATGTGACGTTTTCTACCTGCTTTACCAAGGTTAACGTTTGCATGGTCACCGTTGGATACCTGACCGATTGTAGCGATGCAGTTAAGTGGGATGTTTCTTGTTTCGCCTGATGGAAGTCTTACGAGACCGTATTTGCCTTCTTTAGCGATGAGCTGTGCGTAGTTACCTGCGGAACGAACAAGCTGACCACCTTTGCCTGGGTACAATTCGATGTTGTGGATGATTGTACCAACTGGGATAGAGCTGATTGGCATTGCGTTACCGATTTTGATGTCTGCGCCTTCGCCGTTCATGATGATGTAACCTACTTTAAGACCTTCTGGTGCGAGGATGTAGGATTTAACACCGTCTGTGTATTCGATAAGTGCGATAAATGCACTTCTGTTTGGATCGTATTCGATTGTTTTAACAACTGCTGTGCAGTCTGTTTTTGTACGTTTGAAATCGATTACACGATATTTTGTTCTGTTACCACCACCGTGGTGACGAACTGTGATGCGGCCTGTGTTGTTACGGCCAGCATTGTGTTTGAGTGGTTCCAGAAGGCTTCTTTCTGGTTCCACTTTAGAAAGAACCGAATAATCTGTAACTGTCATATTACGACGACCAGGAGTAGTCGGTTTGTATTTCTTAATAGCCATTTTAGGGTCACTCTCCTTATGAGTCTTTTTGCGAGAAACGGTCCGTGCCGCCTCCCATACTTAAAAACGTCTTATTTTTCAAGACGGAAACTTATTAGTTCATGCCTTCAAAGAATTCAATGCCTTTGGAGGATTCTGTCAAAGTGATAACAGCTTTTTTGCTGGAAGCTGTAAAGCCGCCTACTCTGCCCTGACGACGGAATTTGCCGCGTACAGAGATTGTGTTCACTTTTTCTACTTCAACGCCGAAGAGTTCTTCAACTGCTTTAGCGATTTCGATTTTGTTAGCATCTTTAGCAACCTGGAATGTGTATTTTCTTTCAGCTGCGCCTTTCATGCTTTCTTCTGTGATGATAGGTTTGATGATGATATCCTGAGCCAATTTCATTATGCGAATACCTCCTCAAGCTTTTTAGCAGCATCAAGGCTTACTACCAATGTTTTAGCATTGATTGTGTCGTAAGCGTTCATGGATGTTGCAACTGTTGTTTGTACACCAGGGATGTTGCCTGCTGACTTAACAACCTTTGTATCTGCAACGGACTGTACGAGCAATGTTTTGCCGCTTACGTTCAAGTTGCCAAGCATTTTTACTACTGCTTTTGTGCTGTATTCTGTTACAGCGAAATCATTTACGATTACCATGTTGCCGTTCAAAGCTTTGTCGCTGATTGCGGAAACGATAGCAAGTCTTTTAACTTTTTTGTTGAGTGTGTAGCTGTAATCTCTTGGTTTTGGACCGAGTGCTACGCCACCGTGTGTCCACTGTGGAGCTCTTGTTGAACCCTGACGAGCATGGCCTGTGCCTTTCTGTCTCCAAGGTTTGCGGCCGCCGCCACGAACTTCAGCTCTTGTAAGTGTTGACTGTGTACCCTGTCTCTGGTTAGCAAGGAAGTTTACAACTGCCATGTGCATAACTTTTTCGTTAGGTGTTACAGCAAATACTGCATCAGAGAGTTCAACACTGTCAACTACTTTGCCGTTAATGTCTAAAACATCAAATTTTGCCATTTTGTTTTCCTCCCTTAAGCTTTTACGCTGTCTGTAAGAACGATGATACCGCCCTTAGCGCCTGGAATTGCGCCTTTAACAGCGATGAGATTGTTTTCTGCATCGATTTTTACGATTGCAAGGTTCTGAACTGTAACTCTTTCAGCACCGAGGTGACCTGGAAGGCCTTTGCCTTTGAACACTCTGGATGGTGAAGAACAAGCACCGTTGGAACCAGCATGTCTTGCAACTGGACCTGTACCGTGTGTTGCTTTGAGTGAGTGGTAGTTCCAGCGTTTGATAACGCCTGCGTAACCTTTACCTTTGCTGATGCCGCATACGTCAACTTTGTCGCCTGCTGCAAAAGCGTCAGCTTTGATGATGTCACCAACATTGATTTCGTCAATGTTTTCAAAACGGAATTCTCTCAAAGTTTTCTTTGGAGCAACGCCTGCTTTGTCAAAGTGACCTTTAGCTGGTTTTGAAAGACGGCTGAGTTTTACTTCACCGAAGCCAAGCTGTACTGCCTGGTAGCCATCGTTTTCAACTGTTTTTTTCTGTACTACAACACATGGACCTGCTTCAATGATTGTTACTGGTACGATCATACCGTTTTCATCGAAGAGCTGTGTCATACCGATTTTTTTACCGATAATACCTTTGTTCATTTTTAATCTTTCTCCTGTTAGGTTATTGGTTGGCTTTTGCCAACATGACTCCAACTGAATGGATTGCTGTTTTGCGCTCTAACTATAATGTATATTATATATTAGAGTTTGATTTCGATTTCTACGCCAGCTGGCAACTGCAGGCTTGTGAGAGCTTCAACAGTTTTGTTGCTTGGCTTAAGAATATCGATAAGTCTTTTGTGAGTACGATATTCGAACTGTTCGCGAGAATCTTTGTATTTGTGTACAGCTCTGAGGATTGTAACAACTTCTTTGTCTGTTGGAAGTGGAATTGGACCAGACACTCTAGAACCTGTTCTCTTTGCTGTTTCAACAATTTTTTCTGCTGCAGCATCGATCAACTGATGATCGTAACTCTTAAGTCTTACTCTGATTTTTTCTTTGACTGCCATTTTAACGCCTCCTATAAATTTTCGTGTTTGTTTTTTGTAGCGGCGGTAAACAATTTATTGAACATCGCGCCGGGTGTTTCGCACCCTTCCATGATAAAAACCGGTAAACCGCCTTGCAGTTTTTCCCGGAATAAGCCCCTCAAGTGAGCCTTTCATCACAAAGTTGCGGCCAGTGGACCTTTTTCAAGGTCATACACCCTTTGCATTCAATATTTTGTCGCCCGGTTCAAAGATCGGACATACTCGGCGGAAAAACCCACAGTATTCTGTGGCAACCTCCCGCGTCAACGCATAATCTTTGCAGTCGCCCAATTATGATACACTATATCTACTTATATTGCAAGTACTCTTTGTAATATTTTGTAAACTTTGTATATCACAATAAATCATGTAGAACTTTCGGTTTTCTTTTTGTGCAATTTGTACACAACCTGGGTTTTCATTTTCTACCGATAGGTTTGCTTCCTCAAACCTTATATATTTTATCAGACAAGCCTCATTTTGTCAATACCTATAAATAAAAAATTTTTATTTGTTTATTTTGACAATAAAAACAGAGAGGCTGTCTGCCTCTCTGTTTTCAAACCTCATATATAATACTGCATTTTAACCATTAAGATTATAGATACATTATTTAATTCGTTCAAGTTTACCAATAACTTCCATATCAGGTGTTATTACTGCACTTTCATAAGTATCGTAGATAACCATACCCGGTTTAAGGTCATTTGTCTTTTTGATATTTTTAACAAATGTATAGTCTATCTCCACCCTTGCAGAATCTTTTAAACTGGAATGATGCACTGCAAGCATTGCAGCTTCATTCTGTGTTCTGAGAGGGATATCATTGCCTTCACTGAAAACAACAACATGACTGCCCGGTGCTTTTTTTGTGTGGAACCACATATCCTTGCCGCGGGCTGTTTTCATTGTCAGTCTGTCATTCTGCAGATTGTTGCGGCCTACACAGATAAGGAAACCATCTGAAGATATATATTTTATAAAGTCCTGCGGCTTCTGCTTTTTTTCACGCTGTTTGAAATATTTTATATATCCTGCGCCGTGCAGTTCACTGCGGATCGCCATAAGCTCTGCTTCATTCTGCGCTTCACCAACCGCATAGGAAATACTTTTGAGATATTCCAGTTCAATTTCACCCTGTTTGATAAGCTCGGTCAGCATTTTTACTGCAGTCTGGCGTTTTTTGTATTCTTTATAATATTTCTGGGCATTCTGATTGCCGTTGAGTTTGCTGTCAAGCGGTATTACAATTTCTTCGTTGGTGTAATAATTTAAAACCTTTACCGATTTCATGCCCTTTTCCAGCTGCCACAGATTTGCAGTAAGCAGTTCGCCGTAGATTTTAAATTTTTCACTGTCCTGACTTTCCAGCAGCTCTTCCTGACGTGCAACCTGTTTGCGCTGTGTACGTTCTGTCAGTGTCTGTGTAAGACGATACAGGTCCTTGCCTTTCTGGCGCAGTCGCTCTGCTTTGTCTTTCTGCGCATAGTATTCATCCAGCAATATGTTGAGACTCTCATAACTTTTGCTTTCAAGACCTTCATACTGTTTAAGCGGCATAAAGCTGAACTCGCTTGGTTTGCCGTTTTCGTCATAGACAGTAGTATACTGCGGATTATTGTACAGTTCCACAATATCGTATACAGCTTTTTTTACTGCCTGTTGCTGAGCAACATCAAGATAAGCTGCATAAACATCTCTGTCGCCGACTGCACGATAAGCAATTTCCCTTGCAATAACAGGGCCTATGCCCTGAGTATTTTTCATAAATGCAGTATTAAGCGGTGCATCAAATGCAAAAACCTTTTCCAGAACCTGTTCAGTTTCACCAATCAGATTTGGATTTTCTCTGTTTGGCGGCAGCTTGTAGGTAAGTCCTGGTAAAAGCTGACGGACACTGGAGGCATCCGCATCCACACGTTTCATTGCATCTATAACCTTGCCATCCTGATTTATTGCAACGATATTTGCATAACGGCCCATCAGCTCAACTGCCAGGTCAAGCTGAACAGTGTCACCCATTTCGCTTGTAGCAGTAAACGCCAGCATTATTATTCTTTCGCCTTTTATGCTGTTTGCAGCCACAAATTTTGCACCTGCAAAATATTTTCGCATCAGCATACAGAAGCTTGGCGGCACCTGCGGATTTTCAAAACTTTCCTTTGTTATGCAAACCCTTGCAGAGCCGCTTCGCGCAGATATAAGCAGCTTGATATTTCCGTCCCTTTTACGCATATGCATAACTATTTCATCTTTTGACGGCTGATGTATTTTATCT
>JAGBFE010000164.1 GCA_018109965.1 Oscillospiraceae bacterium
ACCGCCTGTTTGCTGACATTGTGGGTGCCGAGGATGCAATCTGCCGTCACAACTTTATGTCGGGCACACATACCCTTACAGTTGCGCTTTTTGGTGTGCTGAGAGCAGGGGATACACTTATGTGTGCAACAGGCAAACCATATGACACACTGCTTGGTGTTATTGGTATTGACGGAAATGATGACAACTTTGGTTCACTCAGAGATTACGGCATCAAATATCAGCAGGTGGATCTGCTTCCAAACAGTGAACCTGACCTTGAAGGTATAAAAGAAATGGCAAAAACCTCCAATGTATGCCATATTCAGCGCAGCCGTGGTTATTCAACACGCAAGGCTCTGAGCCTTGAACAGATAAAAGCAATCAGTGATGCAGCAAAAGCCGGCAACCCTGATATTATCATTACAGTTGACAACTGTTATGGTGAATTTACACACACAGAAGAACCATGCACATATGGCGCAGACCTTATCATCGGGTCTCTCATCAAAAATCCTGGCGGCGGCATTGCACCAACAGGCGGCTACATAGCAGGCAGAGCAGACCTTGTTGAAAAATGCGGTCACCGCCTTACAGCACCTGGCACAGGCCGTGAAATCGGCTGCACAATGGATGCACTGCGAAATCTTTATCTTGGTTTGTATTTTGCCCCAATGGTTACAGCAAATGCAATCAAAACAAGCATTTACGCATCCTGCCTTTATGAAAAACTGGGCTTTGTAACAGACCCGCATTATACTGAAGACAGAAACGATATTATCACTTCGATACATGCAGAAAATGCGGAAAATCTGATTGCAATCTGTCAGGCTATTCAGCATATGAGCCCGATTGACAGCTTTGCCACACCGGAACCAAGCCCGATGCCTGGTTATGACAGTGACATTATTATGGCTTCAGGTTCTTTCACAATGGGTTCTTCCATTGAACTCAGCTGTGATGCACCTGTACGTGCACCATACACAACATTTATGCAGGGCGGCACAACCTTTGATGCTTCCCGTGCAGCAGTGCTTTATTCCGCACAAAAGGTAAAAGAACTTAATAAGTAAAAAACAAACTCACCGATTGATTAAATCTTTCGGTGAGTTTTTAATATGTAAATTATTACTGTTTTGATATAAATGTATTTACATCAGTTAAAATAAGATTTATCTTGTCGGATTACTGCGGGTGACAAGTCGGTACACTACAACAGTGTCATTGTTTTTGCTTGTATAATCGCTGTATATCCTTGCATCATCATAGGAAGAAAGTATAGCATATGCCACATCCACACTGTCGTTTGCAAGCAGTGGCTTTTTGCCGTCGGTTGATACTTCACCATAGGAATATCCTTTGTAGTTATCCTTTGGCAGAATGGCGTACATAGTTACCATAACACCTGTATCAACATATATATCATAAACAGTCAGTTTGTTGCTGTCAAAGGTATATCCTATAGAAAACTGATTATGATGTTTTCTTTCAAAAGGTGCATTATCGTTGGTGTTGGCATAGGATACAAGTGAGGATGAAATTAGTTCGCCATACTCATAAATATCTTCGTAAAAAGCTATTTCATTCACGTTTTCATCCACTTCAAATACAACATCAGCTTTTCCTTCAACGGAACTTACCTTTACCCAGCTGTCACTTGTCTGATAACTCATACCTTTTGCAGTAAATGGTATCCAGCCTTTGCCTGTAGTAAGCCACAGGGTATACGGGTCATCTTCAAACTGAAGCACAGGCATACCGCGGTTTATTTCATCAATATTTTTTGCAGAAAAGTTCTCACTGAAATCAGCAGTGTCAGCTATAACAGACGAAATTTCGCCAATATTTTTACTGCCCACAACGCCACCGCTCTGTGCTTTGCCGCTTTGTACATATACTGTTCCGTTATAATATATCTGACCGCCCGAATTATCAGGGTTCAGTAAAAGCGTAACGCCAAGTATAGCACAAACTGCAGCTACTGCAACAAAAACTGCAACTTTAGGTTTTCTGTAATTATAAAGATTTTTTATTCTTCCGCTTGTGTCACCCTCGCCAAAAGCAAGAGGCGCACCTGCAAAAATATGTTTGCCTGTGGATAAATTCAAAAGGGAACGGGAATAATCACTGCGTATTTCAAGCCCAAGCTTTGCTATAACGGCTTCATCACAGCTCATTTCCATATCCTTGCACAAAAGGGTGAAAGCAAGCCACACAAAAGGATTAAACCAATGTATGCTCAAAGCTGCAAAGGCAACAAGCTTTACAATGTGGTCAAAACGTTTTATATGATGCTGTTCGTGTAATATAATATATTTCTGTTCACTTTCGGCTAATGAAGACGGCAGATATATTTTAGGTTTTACTATTCCAATAACAAAAGGTGACGCTATATGGTCACACAGATAGATATTGTCGGATATTTTTACAGCTTCCTTCAGCCTTTTCCTGAGTTTAAAGAAACTGTAATCTCCATAGATAAACATTGCAGCAATACCAATCAGCCATACGTCTGTGGCAAAAGCAACAGGTGCTTCCAGAGGGTCTGCACGCAGCTGTTCGTCACCCTGCGGCAAAATGTAGTTTACAATATCACTGACCAATGGGACAGGCAAATCAACCTCGGGATATTCTGTATGTACAATATCAACAGGTACATATTCCATTCTGTTTGTTGCATTGCCTGTACTGAATGACGGCATATCCAAAGCATTTAAAACCGAAAAATCCGACGGTATCGAAATCGGGCACAGCAAACGGAACAGCACAATCAGCCACATTGCATAAAATATAATTTTGGGCATATCTTTAAAAATTTTACGCAATACAACAATAACAACCGTTGCTACAGATGCAGTTATGCTCATATTGATAACAGTGGGGAAAAGAGTATAAAATATATTCATAAATTTTACCTCCTCATATTGTCAATCATATGCTGCAGCTGTTCAATTTCATCATCGGACAGTTTTTTGCGGCTGCTGAAGGCAGCAACAAAAGCAGGCAGAGAGCCGCTGAAGGTTTCATCAACAAATTTTTCGCTCTGCAATGCATAAAAATCTTTTTTGCTTATTAAAGAACGGACAGTGCCGTTTTCATTTACAAAAATGCCTCGGTCACACAGTCTTTTAAGCACTGTATAAGTGGTGGATTTTTTCCATTCCAGCTCTGACGAAGCAAGCTTTGCAAGCTCACTGGATGCCAAAGGCTCGTTGTTCCATATTATGTCGGCAAACCTGCTTTCAATAACACCAAGTTTGTATTCACTCATAAAATCACTCCTGTTCTACAATCTGTAGACCTGTGTTCTGATTTTATTCTACATACTGTAGACCGATTTGTCAATATCCCTGATTAACAATTGTATTTGTATACAAAAAATGATATTCTATATGTATAACTACAACAAACGGAGGCTGTTATGAAATACTATACAAAAGCTTCATTAAACGGCGAAATATCCCAAAGGGAAAAACAGAATTTTGATGTTGCATACCGTGCAGCGTGCGAAAGCATCGTCCTGCTTGAAAATGACGGAGCATTGCCGCTTAAAAACAAGACAGTTGCTTTGTTCGGCAACGGTGCAAAACGCACAATAAAAGGCGGTACAGGTTCTGGTGAGGTTAATGAGCGCCACAGCGTAAGCATCCTTGAAGGTCTGGAAAATGCAGGTTTTACAGTAACAACTCACAGATGGATAAATGATTATGACGAGCTTTACACCGTAAAAGAAAAAGAATTCAATGACGGAAAAGTTAAAAAGTTTTTGAAAAATCCTTCAAAAGCTATGGATTTGCTGGCAGATTTCGGCGGATGTGCAGCACGCAAAGTGTCGGACAAAGATATAAAGGACAGCAACACAGATACCTGTATTTATGTCATTGCACGTCAGGCGGGGGAAGGTGTTGACCGCCGTGCTCAAAAGGGTGATTTGTACCTTACCGATGAAGAATATTCTGATATAAAACTTTGTGCCGAAAGCTATGACAATTTTGTTCTGCTTATAAATGCGGGCAGCCAGATTGATATGAAATTTTCACAGGAAATCAAAGGTATCAATGCAATTATGTTTATCTGCCAGCTTGGTACAGCAGGGGGCAATGCGGTTGCGGACACATTAAGCGGCAAAGTCAACCCAAGCGGCAAGCTTGCAGATACCTGGGCAAAAACCTATTCTGACATTCCTTTTTACAACGAATTCAGTTATCTTAACGGCAATCTTGAAGATGAATATTACAAAGAAGATATATATGTGGGTTACCGCTATTTTGACAGCTTTAATGTTCAGCCTGCATATTGTTTCGGATATGGCAAAAGCTATACAGAGTTTGAAATAATCACCCAAAACGTTTCACTTGACGGCACAAAAGTTACTGCATCTGTAAGTGTAAAAAATATTGGCGATACATACAGCGGTAAAGAAGTTGTACAGCTTTATATTTCAGCACCAAACGGCAAACTTAACAAGGAATATCAGTCTCTTGCCGCATTTGCAAAAACAAAAATACTTGCTCCGGATGAAACAGAGCAAATTACCCTGTCATTTGATATTACAAACTTTGCAAGCTATGATGAAGAAAATGCACAGTTTATCCTTGAAAAAGGGGAGTATGCAATAAGAATAGGCAACAGCTCCCGCAATACAGCTGTTGCAGCAGTTATAGAACTGGACAAAACTGTTATTGTTTCACAGCATCAGAATGTATGTCCTGTACAGCAAAAATTTGATACCCTGTCGGCAAACAGAAACAGTACCGAAAAATTTGAAAATACAACAAAACTGCTGCTTAGTGCAGATGCAATCAGTACAAAAACTTTCAGCTACAAAACACCACCAATCTGTGATGACAAACGTGTGACAGAATTTATGTCACAGCTTTCGGTGGAAGATATGGTGGAAATTGTAGTAGGCATCGGTATGTTCGGCGGTGAAAAATGTTTTGATATGCCAGGGTCTGTGGGCAATACCACATCAAAGTTCTGGGACAAAGGGCTTGCCAATGTAACACTGTGTGACGGACCTGCAGGCTTGAGAATTGCACAGAAATCGGCACTCACCGCAAAAGGCAACACCAAAATGATTGATTTGCCACTTTCTGCTTTCCGTATTATTCCTAAAGCTATCCAAAAATTTATTCTTGCCGATGAAAGCAAGTCAAAGGTATTGTATCAGTACACAACGGCTTTTCCTGTTTCTGCCGCTTTGGCACAGACTTTTAACACCGATATTGTTTATGAAGCAGGCAATGCTGTGTATCGTGAAATGAAGGAATATGGCTGTGTTTACTGGCTTGCGCCTGCACTTAATATTCACCGCAATCCGTTGTGCGGACGTAACTTTGAGTATTATTCCGAAGATCCGCTACTCACAGGCGAAATGGCCGCAGCAATGTGTAAAGGTGTCCAGCAGGAGGACGGTTTTTATGTAACCATCAAGCATTTTGCAGCAAATAATCAGGAGGATAACCGCAAACGTGTATCCAGCAATATAAGTGAAAGAGCTTTGAGAGAAATCTATCTGCGCGGTTTTGAAAAAGCGGTTATAAAGGGCAACGCAAAAGCAGTAATGACCTCTTATAACAGGCTGAATGGTGTATATACACCAAACAGCTATGACCTGTGTACAAAAGTTTTACGCAATGAATGGGGATTTGGCGGTGTTGTTATGACCGACTGGTTTTCCACCAGCAAGGACTGTGCTGAAAATGCGTTGTGTATGAAGGCGGGCAATGACCTGATTATGCCTGGCGGTAAAACAGAAAAGAAAGATATTATTAAAGCTGTCAAAGACAAAACAATTTCAGAACAGAGTGTAAAACGCTGCTGCGCAAATGTAATCAAATACATTTTTGACAGTCAGATTCAAAAAGAATATATTGACAACAAATAACAACAAATAAATAAGCCGACATTTTAAGTACAAACTTAAAATGTCGGCTGTTGTTATATTATTTTTTTGCCACAAGTATTGTGGTGTTTTCAATGCGTAAAACTTGTTCCACAGCTTTAAACCCGGATTTTTTCAGCAGCATAATCTGATTTTCAATAGTGCATGGGGTATCATAATGATAAAATTCATCATCTTTTAAACCCTGCTCCTTGCGCATACGGGCAAGTTCGGCATAATAAAAATCTTCCTCTGTCTGCTCGGTTATCATATAGTCGCATTCAATGTAGCAGCTGTCAGTTTTTAATGCTTTGCAAAGTTTGCTGTAAAGTTCAATCTTTTTGTCGTGACTGAAATGATGCATTGTCTGAAAAGAAACTGCACAGTCATACTGGCTGTTACCAAAATCAACTTTAAAATAGTCATCACAGATAAGGTTTAATGCTTTATCGGGGTGTTTGCGTTTGAGTTCATCCAGCATTGCCTGTGTCATATCAATGCCTGTTACAGCTACATTTGGCAGAATTTTAAAAATCTCATCAAGCTCAAGGCCAGTGCCGCAGCCCAAATCAAGCAGATTTTTTGTCTGCGGGGGAACAAGGGTTGCCATTTTTTTGTAGCATTCCTCACAGCCTTCAACATCATTTATCATATGTTCGTCATATCCGACTACACGGGCAGTGAAAAAGTCAGACATCTGTTCAAGTTTTTCCATACACTACACCTCCAATTATTTTATATCAAAAAGTCTTGCCGCGTTTTCGTATGTCTGGGACAGAACTTCTTCTTTGGTTTTTCCAAGTTCATCAGCAATTTTCTGTGCAACCTGATGCAGCATGGAAGAATCACATCTTTTGCCGCGGAATGGTTCCGGTGCCATATACGGACAGTCGGTTTCGATAAGCAGTTTGTCAAAAGGCACAACCTTCATAGCTTCAAGTGATTTGCGGGCGTTTTTAAAGGTAACAACACCTGTAAAACCAATATAAAAACCCATTTTTACAAGCTCTCTGCAGCTTTCGGCACTGCCGGAAAAGCAGTGGATAACACCGCGGATTTTGCCTTTGTATCGTTTTAAAATTTCAAGGGAATCCTGCATTGCCTCACGGATGTGGATAATAACAGGCAAATCAAGCTTTACTGCAAGGTCAAGCTGACGTACAAAGGCTTCTTTTTGTTTTTCGGGACATACGGCATCATCATAATGATAGTCAAGGCCTATTTCACCGATAGCTTTGCATTTGGGGTGCAGCGCCATCTTTTCAATTTCTTCAAAATCAGCATCGCAGGTGTCATCTTCTATATCAAGAGGATGTATACCGCTGCAAAAGCACATAAAATCACAGTTTTCGCTTTGGTGTAAAGCTTTTCTGCTTGCCTCAACACTGCTGCCGCAATTCATTACATAACCGACATCATTGTTTTTCAAATGCTGCAAAAGCTGTTCATAATCTCCGTCAAAAGCCTTGCTGTTATAGTGGCTGTGACTGTCAAATATTTTGTTCATATGTTCTTTCCTTGCTTTGTGTCAAATTGTTAGTTTCAAAAATATTGTGCAGGCTTAAAACAGCACAAATTATCAGCATAGGGATAGAAGAAAACAGGTAGGATGGAGAAACTTCCCATATGCAGAAGAAGAAAAATATACCAATGGTGTATATCTGGCTGAATGTAATAAAATCAATTTTGTTGTTTTTGAGTTTCAGTGAACTTATCAAACTGAAAACAGCACCGACAAGAATGCAGATTACCAAAAGCAATCTGTAAGTAAAATTATATGCATAAACGTCAGGGAAATCTGTATGCGCACCATATGTTCCTCCAATCCATGCAACATGCTGTTTGGTTTTTATAAAATCAACCCATTCAGATATATTGCGGGAGGTAATTCTTCTGGCGATTTCTTGCTTATGCATTTCAAGCTTTTCCTGTTTGCTTTCAAGGCTGACTGTGGCCTGATAATCATCTTCACAGTATTCGCCTGTTTCGCCAAGCCCCATCATAATCCAGTGTGTGACAGGAAATTCATATCTGTCCTGTTGAGTATAATCTATGACACCGAGTACATTATATACGCCTGATATAACGACAAGTGTAAGTATAAAACTCACAACCAATGTGCCAATATGAATAAGCATAGGTTTTAATTTTTCAAAGGAAATAATTATGTATATCAAAGCCGCAACAAACGATATTAATGTTATACCTTCACAACTTTTGCAGAATGCAAAGGAGACACCTGATGCAATGACCCACAAAAATTTACTCTTGGTATTTTCAGCTTTTACAAAATATGAAAAGCAGAAAACCATAAGGCAAATAAAAAATACAGATAAAGTATGGGTATATGCGTACAGAATACATCCCCAATAGCTGTTAAAAAGACAAAATACAATCATTGTAAAAAGTCCGTAAATATTATTTGTTATGCGTTTTACTGCACAAGAGAGCAATACACCGCCGCAAACAATCAGTATACAGTTTGTTGCTACTGTAGCGGCTACATTTACTGGACCCTGTAAACCGATTATTACAAATATTCGGTTCAGTACACCATAAAACAAAGCGGTAAACAATTGATGAGGATGTGCAAGAAAATATTCAAGATACCCTGTAAGTTCACCATAGCTGGATATTTCCCGGAAGCCGCTGTACATAGCTTTTGTGTCTCCGTATAGAATAAACTCTGGATGTTTGCAGAACATATTATAGTGGATAAACAGCAACAAGAAAGCTAAAACAAACAGTATTATATAGAAATATTTGTTGCTGATTTTTTTGCCGGTATTTTTTAAAATCCAAAGAATTCCTGCAAACATAGCAGTGAGACATACAGGATAATAAATATATTTTGGTTCTGAAATATCACCGGGAAATAGAGAAAGCACGATAATCATTACAGGAATAAACAGAATTAAAAAAATTTTGTATAAAATGGACTGTAATTTATACATAAATCCTCCGTCATTAAAATTATACACTGCTCATATTGTTATGAGCAGTGTATTTTTGTTTTATTAACCAATTCTGCTGCCTGGTGCAACGTCGCTGTCGATAAATACAACTTTGGCTGCATCACCGTGGTCAGCTGCAAGAATCATACCTTCGCTCATTACACCGCGCATTTTTCTTGGTGCGAGGTTTGCAACGATAACAACTTTTTTGCCAACCATTTCTTCCGGTGTGTACCACTGTGCAATACCGGAAAGGATTGTTCTTTCTCTTTCGCCGTCAAAGATAATGGATTTAAGCAGTTTATCGGATTTTGGCAGCTTTTCGCAGTGGCGGATTTCGCCAACAACAAGGTCAACTTTTGCAAAATCATCAAATACGATTTCTGCTTTTGGTTCTTCTTTTTCTTCCTCTTTTACAGGGGCAGCTTTTTCTGCAGCTTTTGCAGCAGCTTCTTTTTTAGCTTTTTCCTGTTCTTCAAGAAGTTTCATTTCTTTTGCAATGTCAATACGAGGGAAGATAACATCACCTTTTTTAACAGTTACAGCTGTTTTGTAGCCATATACAAGGTTTTCAAATTTAAGGTCATCTTCGCTGTAGCCAAGCTGTGCAGCAATTTTTACTGTTGTGTTTGGCAGATAAGCCTGAAGCAGAATTGTTGCAAAGCGCAATGCTTCAACAAGGTTGTACATTACTGTTGCAAGGCGTGCTTTGTTTGCTTCATCTTTTGCAAGCACCCAAGGTGCTGTTTCGTCAATATATTTGTTTGCTCTCTGGATAACTTTAAAAATTTCCTGCAAAGCCTGTGGAATAAGCAGTTTATCCATACAGTCGGTTACTTTGCCTTCAAGGTTTTTGCAAAGTTCAATCAGTTCATTGTCAACTTCTGCAGCTTCTCTTTCAGCAGGCAGTGTACCGCCAAAGTATTTTTCAATCATAGCAACACTGCGGCTTACAAGGTTGCCAAGGTCGTTTGCAAGGTCAGCGTTTATGCGGTTCATCAATGCTTCGTTTGTGTAAAGACCATCGTTGCCAAATGGAATTTCACGCAGCAGGAAGTATCTGATTGCATCAACGCCGTATTTTTCACAGAGTACAACAGGGTCAACAACATTGCCAACGCTCTTGCTCATTTTGCCGCCTTCAAGGAGCAGCCAGCCGTGACCGAATACTTTTGTAGGCAGTGGCAGGTCAAGAGCCATAAGCATTGCAGGCCAGATGATTGTGTGGAAACGCAGAATTTCTTTGCCAACCATATGCACATCGGCAGGCCAGTATCTGTCGTAGTCATTGTAAGCACTGTTATACTTGCCCAAAGCTGTGATGTAGTTGGACAAAGCATCTACCCAAACATAAATTGTGTGGTCTGGGTCAAAATCAACCTGAATACCCCATTTAACAGTTGTACGGGAAACACAAAGGTCCTGCAGGCCCTGTTTGATAAAGCTTATCATTTCGTTTTTACGTGTTTCAGGCTGAATAAAGTCAGGGTGAGCTTCATAATGAGCAAGCAGTCTGTCTGCATAGTTGGAAAGTTTAAAGAAATATGCATCTTCTTTTGCAAGATAAACTTCTCTGCCGCAGTCAGGGCATTTGCCGTCTACAAGCTGGCTCTGTGTCCAGAAAGTTTCACAAGGTTTGCAGTAGTGACCTTCGTAAAAACCTTTGTAGATATCGCCTTTGTCATACAAAGCTTTAAAAATCTTTTTAACAGATTCTTCGTGATAGTCATCTGTTGTTCTTACATATCTGTCATATTTAACATCAAGCAGTTTCCACAAATCTTTGATGTTTGCAACAATTTCATCAACATACTGTTTTGGTGTTTTGCCAACAGCAGCAGCTTTATCCTGAATTTTCTGACCGTGTTCGTCAGAACCTGTCAGGAACATTACATCGTAACCCTGCAGTCTTTTGTAGCGGGACAATGCGTCACATGCAACAGTTGTGTAGCTGTGGCCGATGTGAAGATTGTCAGAAGGGTAGTAGATAGGTGTTGAAATATAATATTTTTTCTTTTCACACATTTTATATATACCTCATTAAAATTATTTCTCGTTTAAATTATATACAGGTCAAAAGTATCTGCGCTGCTGCGCATTCGCACCGCTACACAAGGGTAGTTCACCGTTTTAAAAATATAAAACTTTTTGTCCACAACAACGCTCCTTTCATTTTATCCAATATATTATTTTATCAAAAACACAAAGGTGTTTCAACCTTAATGATGTTTAAGCTTGCTGCGTATATTGAGCGCAAGGCTGATAAGCTTGTCTGCCAACGGGTTAAATGTGATGGTGAATTCACCTGCAGTTTCAACAATGCCGCCTTCAAATTTTGCTTTGAACAGATAAACGCTGTAAAGTTCTTCGTCATCTTCCTTGTTTGTTGCAATGCCCTGCATATCGTATGTGTGGCAGTTGCCGGCCAGTGCCCATTTCATCATTGCCCACTGCAGCACATTTGTAGCTTTAAGATTGCTCATTGTGCTTGTAGAGCATCCGTATACGTGGCTTGTTGTGCCTGCGTACTGAACAGAAAGGCCGCCGCAAAGTGCTGTAAGTTCACCTGTTTCATCATTCTGATGATAGCACATATAAAGTCTTGCGTTGTCAGGGAAACTTGTCAGCATACTTTCAAGATATGCTTTGGAGCGGATTGTAAAGTTTTTTCTTTTACCGGTTTCAGAATATATTCTGTAAAAATCATCAAGATACTCAATGCCTTCCTTCACAACAACACCATGCTTTGGACCATAGTTGATGTAATATCTTGTTTTTGAGGAAAACTTTTTAAGCAAAGCTTCTTCGCTCATATCCTTGATATAGGTGAGCATATAGTTGTATCTTGGCTGGATTGTGTCACGGAAAGCAGCGTGTTCTTTTATGCTGAAGCCGCAGTCTTTGAAAAACTGAATTGTTTCAGCATCGCTGACGAGCACAAGGGGGTCACAGATGAATTTGTAGCCGTGGTGTTTTTTTGCAACAACTCTGATGCCTTCAATCAGGTCTTTCATTACTGCTTTGTCAGTGTAATCACACACAGGACCTCTTGGTGCATACATCATGCCAAAAGGACCGATTTTTCTGATGAGCACCGAAACACCACCAACGATGTTTCCGTTTTCATCGCGGGTTACAATAATTTCGTGCTCCCAATCTTTTTTTACTTTTGCCCAGGCAGGTGCCTGCTGAAAAGCACCTTTCGGATGGGTGGAACAAAAAGTGTCAAACTCGCCGTAAAGTTCTTTTTTCAAAATTTCCATTTATGTCAACTCCAAAAATAAAGTGTAATTTATAATTTAAATATATATACTAATTAAGTATAACACATCGGCAAAAAAAATAACAGTAGTTTGCAAAATTTAATGGATAAAAAACTGCACAGATTAAATTGACAACAAAACCTATTTTTGATAAATTTATATTATGTTTTATAAACAAAGAATGTAGGTAAGACAATGGAAACTGGCAAAGAAAAAATTCTTGATGCAGCCTGCAAACTGGGACGCAATATTCTGGAAAACGGCGGCGAAATATATAGGGTAGAGGAGTCGGTAAACTTCTTTCTGGAAGCTTACGGCATTCTCGGAGCACAGATTTTTACACTGCAGTCCTGTGTAATTGTTACTTTTAAAGATGAAAATGACAAGCCTGTAACACAGCTTGAACGAATAAAATCATCCGGTTATAATCTGGACAAACTTGCAAAATTCAATGACCTTTGCCGCAGAGCCTGTCGGGAAAAATATCCTGTTGAACAGGTTATGCAGGAAATTGAGACTATCCGCAGCGAAAAACCATACAGTTTTTTTGTGCTGCTTATGGCTTATGGCATATCTTCGGCACTTTTCTGTCTGTTCTGGGGCGGAGATGTGCGGGATGCATGTGTTTCCTTTATCTGCGGTATGGCAGTTAAACTGTGCCTTGATTATATATCAAGAATAAAAACCAATATTTTCTTTACAAATGCACTGGCAAGTGCAGTTATTGCATATATCGCTATCGGTTTTGTGCACATAGGCTTTGCACATCATTATGATAAAATCATTATCGGTGCAATTATGATGCTTGTTCCGGGTATTGCGCTTACAAATATTATGCGTGATATCATTGCAGGGGATATCATCACAGGCACCTCAAAACTCAGTGAGGTTATGCTTGTAGGCATAGCAATCGCAGTCGGCATTGCCATTGCAATGTCCAGCGTTATTGCGTTGGGAGGTGTGCTGTAAATGATGGAATATGTTTATCCCTGCCTTGTGGCGTTTGCAGCAAGTTTTGTATTCTGCACAATTCTGAATGTAAAAGATATTAAAGTTGCTCTGGTGGCATCACTCAACGCAGGCATGGGCTGGCTGATTTATCTTGTGTCAGCAGCTTTTGTAGGCATAGTCGGGCAAAATCTGCTTGCGGCAGTTGCTGTTGCCCTTTTTGCCGAGTTTATTTCCAGAGTTATGAAAACTCCATCCACAATTTTTATTATTGTAGGCATACTGCCGATGGTTCCGGGTGGCGGTATTTACTACACAATGGAATACTGTATACAGGGCAATACCGAAATGTTTATCTCCAAAGGCTTGCAGACACTTGCGGTTGCAGGTGCAATTGCTGTGGGGGTATCAATTGCCTCGGCGATTTACAGATTTTATATGCACACAAAAATGCAGATAATCAATAAGGTAAATAAATAAGAAGGTGTTTTAATGTTTGGAACAATAGTGAACGGTGTTTCTGTTTTTATATCAGGGCTGCTTGGATGTGTTATAAAAAAAGCAATTCCGGAAAAAATTGAAAAACCGATTATGGATATGGTAGGTATTTCAATCATACTTATTGCCCTGATGGGATTTTTTTCCACATCACTGACAATTGAAAACGGAGTTATCAAATCAAATGGTGAAATAATGATGTTTGTCTGCCTGGCAATAGGTATTGCAATAGGGGAAATAATCCGTATTGATGATCATCTTAATGCTTTTGGTCAGAAAATTGAAGAAAAAGCAGGTGTTGACGGATTTGCAAAAGGCTTTGTCAATGCATCGTTGCTGTTCTGTGTTGGAGCAATGGCAATATTTGGAGCTCTCAAAGACGGTATAAGCGGTGACAGCAGCGTATTGCTGGTTAAAAGCACAATGGACTCGATCACAGCTTTTATTCTGGGTTCATCCCTTGGCATCGGCGTTGCTTTTTCTGGTATATCCATATTTCTTTATCAGGGAGCAATAGCGATGCTTGCTACATATATTCAGCCATTTGTGACTGATGCAATGATGATGAATATATGTACAGTGGGTTATGCCATTGTATTTGTTATAGGCACAAATATGCTGGGACTTACAAAAGTCAAGCTTGCAAACACCCTGCCTGCAATAGTTTTTGCGGTGATATATACTTTTTTATTTTAAGATAATTAAATTGTGTTATATAACAAGTGTGAACTTTTGGTGAATTAACAAAAAAAATATTGACTTTTGATACTGCAATTAGGTATTATTCTATACGTTGATATTGAGGGAGTAGTTGGACACAGATTTCCCGTCTGTGTGTTTTAAGTCAACATCGTGGCTGATATTCAGCCTGGCTTAGAAGTAATAACAAGACTCATATACAGCTTATGGCTGTATATGGGTCTTTTTTTATAGCAAAATACATACATATGATTACCAACTGCCCATATTTTGAAAGAGAGGATTATAATGAAATTTTACGATCAACAGTTAAGTGATGTTTTCAAAGCTCTTAACAGCAGTGAAAACGGCCTTACAAGTAATGAAGCACAGCAGGTTTTGGAAAAAAACGGACCAAACAAACTTGCCGAAGCTGAAAAAGTAACACTTGTTCAGCGTTTTGTCAGTCAGCTCAAAGACCCACTGCTTATCCTTCTGCTTGCAGCTGCAGCAGTAAGTGCTGTTACAGCAGCATACAGCGGCGAAAGCTTTACTGATGTATTTATCATTCTTGCAGTTGTACTTCTCAACGCAATTATGGGTGTTTATCAGGAAAGCAAAGCGGAAAAAGCTATCGAAGCACTCAGCAAAATGACTGCTGCAACAAGTAAAGTCATCCGTGACGGCAAACAGATTGTTGTTGAATCCACACAGCTTGTTGAAGGTGACGTAATTGTTCTCGAAGCAGGTGACGCAGTTCCTGCAGACGCACGTATCATTGAATGTGCTTCCATCAAAGCAGAAGAAGCTGCCCTTACAGGTGAAAGTGTTCCTGTAACAAAAACAGAAGAAGTTTTAGAAACAGAAGATGGCAAAGACGTTCCTCTGGGTGACAGAAAAAACATGGTTTATATGGGTTCCACAATCGCTTACGGTCGTGGTAAAGCTGTTATCACAGGTACAGGTATGAATACCGAAATGGGCAAAATTGCCGATGCTCTTATCAAAACAGAAAACAACGAAACACCACTGCAGAAAAAACT
>JAGBFE010000165.1 GCA_018109965.1 Oscillospiraceae bacterium
CTTGCAATTTCATCCTCCTGACAGGCTGCTGCAACGGTCATCATCTCAAGACATACAGAGCCTACCGAGTCTATGCCTTTTTCTGCTTCTATGCCCAGCAGCTTCCACTGAAATTCACAAAACATCTGGACCACAACCGACAAAAGATGTTCTTTGGTTGGGAAATGATATGTCAGATTGCCCGGGCTGATGTCCAGTGCCGATGCAATCATCTTTGGTGATGTGGCAGAATATCCTTTTTCAAAATAATATTCGCAGGCCACCTGTATTATTTCTGTTCTTGTTGTTGATCTGCTTACTCTTGCCATAAGCTTCTCCTGTTTATTTGTATAGTATTTATACTATTATTGTATCAGTACTATTTTACAATATGTGCCAATCTTTTGTAAACAGATTATTCAACAGAATTCAAACATGATTTTTGTAGTGTTTTACAATTTTTTTATTGCTTATTTTTTATATTTTTTCTAACAGATATCAGATTTTCTTTATATGTATTTATATTTTGATTTATCATTTATACACAGTCTAAAAATGATGAAATAATTGTAACTAAAGGAAGTTCATAAAATAAATAATGTGTAGATGTTTGACAGCATCTACACTTATTTTTTACGATAATTCAATTTTCCAATCTATTCGACCAATTCAAATTTATCAATTTATTTAAATATATTATACCTATACAATATACTAAACTCAAACAAAAACTCCCGTCACGCTGACGGGAGTTTTGTTGTATAAGAAAACCACGCGATAGTCGCGTGGTTCAAAAGAGCTTAAGCGGTGAGCAAAAAGAATCCTGATGTGATAGACTAAAAGTAGGCCTGCCAGCTTACAAAAGAAAACACATCAGGAGGACATTAGAATGAGTCAACAAAATAATGCCAGTAATAGTTTAGCACATACAAAATGGAATTGTAAATATCACGTAGTTTTCGCACCGAAATATAGAAGAAAAGTATTCTACGGAGAGAAAAGAACAGAGATAAGAGAAATAATAAGAACACTGTGCCAATGGAAAGGTGTAGAAATAATAGAAGGAGAGGTATGTCCGGACCACATACATCTGCTATTAAGTATACCGCCCAAAATGAGTGTTTCGGGATTTATGGGATACCTCAAAGGAAAAAGTAGTCTGATGATATTTCAAAAATACGGAAATATGAAATTTGCATATAGGAACAGAGAATTTTGGTGCAAAGGGTATTATGTAGATACGGTAGGAAAGAATACCAAAGCAATAAAAGAATACATAGAGGACCAGCTGAAAAGAGATAGAGAGGCTGACCAGTTAAGCATGTACGATCCAAGAGACCCGTTTACGGGTAGCAGATAACAAGTGCATGGCTGGCAGGCCAATAAAAAAGGCATTTATGCTAAGCCAGTTGAGTTAGGGCTATGCCCGAAAAAGAAAAACCACCCGCTATGCGGGTGGATTCTTATTATATTATATTTTTACAGCACATCAATTGCCAGTTTGATAAAGATGCCGATAAGCACCACAATCATAACTTTTTTAACCAGTTTGCTGCCGTGCTTGATTGCATAGCTGGAACCCAGCCAGTTGCCTGCCATGCTGAAAACTGCCGCAGGAATTGCGATTGCCCAGATAACCTGACCTGCTGTTACAAAGCTGATAAATGCGGACACATTGCTTGCTACGTTAACGATTTTTGCACAGCCGCCGCTTTTTATGTAGTCAAGGCCAACAAACATATTGAAGCCGATAATCATAAATGTGCCTGCACCCGGACCGATAAGCCCGTCATAAGCACCTGTGACAAGACCAACAATAAAAGCAACAACATTAAGACGGAACGCTGTCAGTTCTGCCGCACCTTCGTCACTGCCTTTCTTTTTACCGAAGATAACAAAAACAGCAACAACAGGCAGAATAACAACAAAGGCGGTTTTTAGTGTAGCTGCGTCAATTCTCAAAGCAATCTGACTGCCGAGGGCAGAACCTGCAAAGGAACCGATTGCTGCAACAATTGCTGCGTGCCAGTTTACATTACCGCTTTTTATGTATTTCCATGCTGCAACTGAAGTGCCAAACATGCTCATTGCCTTGTTTGTGCCAAGCACGTTGTGCATAGGCAAACCTGCAAGCATATAAGCAGGTGTTGCAATCAGTCCGCCGCCGCCTGCAATTGAATCAATAAACCC
>JAGBFE010000166.1 GCA_018109965.1 Oscillospiraceae bacterium
CCGATGGTTGAAATTGCAAAATATATAAAAGAAAAAGACCCTCTGGCACGCGTTGTGTTCATTGGCCCATGCACAGCCAAAAAGATGGAAATGAAACTGGAACACGTTGGCGGTGCTGTTGACAGTGTTATCACCTTTGAAGAACTGCAGGCTTTGTTTGACGCAAGAGACATTGACCTTAAAACACAGGAACACGCAACACTTTATGACGCAAGTGAATACGGCAGAATTTTTGCACGCAGCGGCGGTCTTGTGGAAGCAGTTAAACAGGCTATCAAAGAACAGGGTGTTGAAAATGCAGATTTCAACCCTGTTGTATGCAGTGGCATTGACGAATGCAAGGCAGCACTTATCCGCCTGAGCAAAAACCTGCTGAACGGCAACTTTATTGAAGGCATGGCCTGCCAGGGCGGCTGCATCAACGGTGCAGGCAACCTGACACACAGTGTTAAAAACAAGCTGCAGATTGATGTTTACAGCGAACACGCAATGGAAAAAACAATGATGGGCGCTGTGAGATGCGCAGACATCCGCCCAAGAGAAGAAAAAGGCGAATTCAAAACCTTTGTAACAGAATAAATTTTACACATCATTCCCCGACACATCAGCTGTCGGGGATTTTTTTATCACAGCAGATAATTCCGCGCAATTTTTATGATTCATTCACCAACATTTTTCTTAAAAGGCAAAAATTCACATTATATGCGGCAAAAATCACCTTTAACTCCCGATGTTTCCTATGTTATTTGTGTGAAATGTATTGCATTTTAACCTTTTGATTTATATAATAATCAAGTATGCAAATACAGTTTTGATTTGTTTTTAAATGTATTATTTATATAAAAAGATACTATAAAGCTTTTAACCAGGAGAATTAAGATGAAAAAGACAAAATTACTTGCACTTGTTATGGCAGGTGTGCTGTCCCTTGGCATGCTGACAGCCTGCAGCAGCGCTGACAGCGAAAGCACAGAGGGCACAGAAGGAACTGAAAATACCGAAACAAACTATTCAACCGAATTTTATCTCAGCGAATACCTTGACGAAGACGGATATCTCAAAGACGTTGACTTTGCAAAGGCAGTTACACTCCCTGACTACAAAAATATGGTTGTTCCAAAGGAAAGCTATGTTGTGACAGATGATGAAATCCAGGAACAGGTTGACTACATCCTCGAAAAATACTTCCCTGAATACGAAGTTGTTGCAGTTGAAGACGGCGACACAGTAAACATCGACTATCTGGGCACAATTGACGGAGTTGCTTTTGACGGCGGCACATATCAGGGCTATGACCTTGTTATCGGCTCGGGCAGCTTTATCGACGACTTTGAAGCACAGCTTGTAGGCGTTATGGTTGGCGAAACTGTTGACGTTGAAGTAACCTTCCCGACAAATTACCCATCCGCAGACGTTGCAGGCAAGGACGCTGTTTTTGAAGTAACAGTAAACTACGTTGACGGAAAAAGCCACGCACCTGAATACACAGATGCACTGGTAAAGGAAAAGGTTGCTCCTTTCTATTCCATCCCTGCTGAAACCTGCGATGAATTCAACGCATTTGTAAAAGATGATATGACACAGAGCCTTGTAAGCAGCTATGTTTACAACGAAATCATCGGCGGCAGCACAGTCAACGAAATTCACGCAAATGCAACAGGCCTGCAGAACGACTATCTGCTTGCAAACTACGAAAACGAAGCACTCTACTATGGTCTTGGCCTTGACGAACTCATTGTTGACTACTACGGCTATGAAGACAGAGCAGATTTTCTTGCTGCAAACGCTGCAACAATCGAAGGTGCTTCCAACGAAGTTATGATTATCCAGGCTATTGCCAAAAACGAAAATTTTGTTGTGACAGATGATTTGCTGTTTGAATATTTCAACGAAGGCGAAGGCTTTGACGCTGTTGTTGAAATGTACGGCAAGCCATTCCTCAAATTTATTGTAATGCAGTCCGAAATTGTTGATATGCTGGAACTTGAAACACCAAGAGAACAGTAATTATCACAGCATTATGCTTTTAACTGACAGCAGGCAATCTGTTTTGTACAAAAACTTTTGGTTCAGAACATATTGCAACATAATATTTTAAAAAACATTCCCTGCGATTTTGTATCGCGGGGATTTTTTGTCACAATTTACAAGCTTGTTATGGGTGACAGTTTATAGTATACTTATGACAGGTATATACATTTTTTTATTTTATTCGACAGAAAGGCAGCCCATACCGATGAATGTTATCAAAAACATTTTAAAAACAATAGCCGCAGGCGTGGTTGCGGTGGTCATACTGAGCGTAATTTTCAGCTTTTATTATCTGCAGCCTGCCCACATTGACAATGTGCGCGGCAACACCGACTATGTGTGGATATCAGATTCCCGCTGGCTCAAAATGACCGAGGGCATAAGCTGGGGACGTTTTGACGCCGACGGCTACAACAACCCTGAGGTTGTGGAAAACCCAGACATTATGATACTTGGTTCCTCCCATACCGAAGCTACAAACGTTGTGCAGGGCAAAGAGTTTGCCTCCCTTTTGCGCAACAAGCTGAAGGGTGAATACACCGTTTACAATATGGGTATTTCGGGACATAATTTTTTAAAGGTGTGTCAGTATCTGCCGCAAAGCCTTGAACGCTACTCCACCGTGCCAAAAGCCGTGGTGATAGAAACCGACACAGTGACCTTTTCCGCAGCCGAAATTGACACTATGCTGCAGGGCAAAATTGCAAAAAGTCCAAGCTACAGCACAGGTGTGATTGCTATGAG
>JAGBFE010000167.1 GCA_018109965.1 Oscillospiraceae bacterium
GACACATAATAATCAGTATTTTTACCGATAAGTTCCACAGCCGTTGAATCAGGCACATTTCCCTCGGCTGTATGGGCACCTGCCGATGATGCGGTATTCCCGATACCCGTTGGTTTTCCGCAGGCTATGCAGAAATTATCATTGTCCCCTATATCTTTGCCACAGTATCTGCAATACATTGCATCCCCTCCCTTTCAACGCTTTCAGCAATTAAAACAGATTTTTCTTGTTATGCCTTGCAACACTCAGCACAACACCTATTGCACAGTACGTTGCCAGCACACTGGTACCGCCTGCCGAAAACAGCGGCAATGTGATACCGATAACAGGCAGTACCGAAAGGTTCATCCCTATATTTATAATAGACTGAAAAATGAGCATTGCAAAAACACCCACGCAAATAAGGCTGCCCTGCATATCAGCAGAACGGCTGCCGATAACAAGAATACGCCCGCACATTGCAAGAATAAGTGCAATAACAAGCAGAATACCGATAAAGCCCACACTTTCGGCAATAAATGAAAATATAAAGTCATTCTGCGGCAAAGGCACATTGTTGTGGGCATCGGTCATAAACCCTTTGCCGAACAGCTGTCCCGAGCCGATTGACACCTTGCCCGCATTCTGCTGCACCATAATGGTTTTGAAGGCAGGATTGTCGGGGTCAAAAATTGCAAGAATTCTGTTTTTCTGATAATCTTCGATTATTCCTGTAAACCACATCAGCGGAAATCCAATCACAACCGCGCCTACGGCAAGACCAACCAGTTTCCAGCTGATGCCAGCCGCAAAAAACATACTTGCAATGATAAACAGATACACCAGCATTGTTCCGCCGTCGCGCTGAAAAGCAACAAACGCAAACGGAACAATTGCAATAGCTGCAAGTTTTACAAATGTTCTGATTTCGTTGATGTTGTCCTTATACTTGTCAAGATAATGGGCAAGGGTGATAATAGTGCTTATTTTGAGCAGTTCACTCGGCTGCAGTGACATACCGCCTGGCAGCTCAATCCACGCTTTGTTGGTAGTGCCCTGTGGGCCATAACCGATAAAAGCAGTGAGTATCATAAGCCCGATACATAAAGCCATATGTACCTTGTGCCATTCACACAGCTCCTTATAGTCAATAATTGACAGCAGCACTGCGGCAATAATGCCAACAATACTTGCTCCAAGCTGAACAACCACTACCCTGACATCATTGATAGCATTCATAGTCATATATATGGAATATATGCTGTAAACGGAAAGAGCACTGCACACCGCACAGGCGCCCAGAAAGATAAAGTCTGTCTGTTCTATAAATTCCCTTAACCAAGGATTTTTTTCCATACTCCTCCCCCTTTTTTTGTTTTTAACCTTTAATCATAGTAAGTATAATATATTTAAAAAAATATATCAACTTAAAATAATTGTACATTTATTGTTTTTATGGTATATTATAGTCGTGTTAATTCTTTGTAAAATTTATTCCGGAGGCTTATTTTGAAAGAATTTATATCCAATTCAAAGGCTGAAACCGTGCAGTTTGCCAAAAGCCTTGTGCCCCAGCTTAAAAACGGTGACATCATCTTTTTTGACGGCGGACTTGGTATGGGCAAAACAGCATTCTGTCAGGGTCTGTGTGACGGACTTGGCATCAGCGCAACTGTGACAAGCCCAACCTTTGCTATTGTCAACGAATACAACGGCTATCCGCTGAGCCTGTTCCATTTTGATATGTATCGCATAGAAAACGAGGACCAGCTTTACAATATCGGGTTTTATGATTATCTGGACTATGACGGCATTGTTGCCATCGAGTGGGCCGAAAATATAAAAGATTTTTTTGACGAAAACACCGTGACCATAAAATTTGAAAAACTTGGCGAAACGGTGCGTAAAATCACTGTGGAAGGAGAAAATTTCTGATGCTTGTTTTAGGTGTTGACTGCTCGTCCAAACAGGGCAGCGTTGCATTGACAAAAGACGGCAGACCGCTGTATCAGTGTGTGTATGATTCCAATATGACACATTCACAGAATCTGCTGAGCCTTGTTGACAATGCTGTATCTGTATGCGGCATAAAGAAAGAAGATATCGACCTTTTTGCAGTGACATTGGGCCCGGGTTCCTTTACCGGTCTGCGCATCGGCATAGCGCTCATCAAAGGTATGGCAATGGCACTTAACAAACCCTGCGTTGGTGTATCCAGCCTTAAGGCAATGACAGCTTCTGTTGACCTTGACGGTGTTGTCATCCCCTGTTTTGACGCAAGACGCGGCCAGGTGTACTGCAATGTTACTGATTGCGGCACAATCATTGCCGATGATGACTGCTGTATGGCCGCAGACCTTGAAAAATATATAACTGCAACGGAAAAAGACATATATTTCGTTGGTGACGGAAAAGATGTATGTTATAATAAATTTGAAAACTATGACAA
>JAGBFE010000168.1 GCA_018109965.1 Oscillospiraceae bacterium
AGAAGAATTTCAGGGTTCATTGCAAGTGCACGGGCAATTGCCACACGCTGTTTCTGACCACCGGAAATCTGACGTGGTTTTGCGTTGATATAAGGTGCCATGCCTACCTTTTGCAGATAGTACATCGCAGCTTCTTTTGCTTCTTCCTTGCTTTTTTTGAGAACCTTTATCTGACCAACCATACAGTTTTCCAGCACTGTCATGTTGTTGAAAAGGTTGAAGGACTGGAACACCATACCAACATGGCTGCGGTATTCAGGTGCATTGACCTTGCCTGTTGCAACATCCTTGCCGTCATATATAATCTGACCGCTTGTCGGAGTTTCCAAAAGGTTAATGCAGCGCAGCAATGTACTTTTGCCGCTGCCGGAAGCACCGATGATGGAGATAACATCACCTTTGTTTACTGTAAAGTCGATGTCTTTGAGCACAACGTTGCTGCCAAAGGCTTTGGACAGATGATTGATTTTAAGGATAGTTTCGCTCATTATCATTTACCGTCCTTTCCGTTGTATTCCTTGCTGCGTTCGTCAAATATATTTCCCTTTGCAGGGTGGCTGTATGTGCCTGCTGTCATAACCAGCGGGTCAGCATTTACCAGCTCGTAGCTGTCTGAACCGTCAAGGATTTTTTCCACCCGACGCAGTATGAATGAAAATACAAGTGTCAGTGTGAGGTAGCCAATCATTTCGATTGTTGCAGACTGGAAACTCATATTGTTTACACCAATGATGTTTCTGTGCTGTGCAAAGAAATCGATAAAGCCGATAACAAACATAACAGAAGTATCCTTGATATTGATGATAAAGTTGTTGCCAATCTGCGGAATGATGTTGCGGATTGCCTGCGGCAGGATAACATACAGCATTGTCTGCAGATGTGTCATACCGATTGCCTTTGCGCCTTCGGTCTGGCCTGCATCGATGGACATAATGCCGCCGCGTACACTTTCGGCCATATAGGCACCTGTGTTGATGGAAACAACAATGATGGACGCAAGCCACATACCGCTGTTGCCCTTGAACTGCATCTGTGCATCAGTAAAATATGGAAGACCAAAGTAGATAAACACTGCCTGAAGCACCATCGGTGTGCCGCGGAACAATTCCACATAGCATCTTACAACTATACGGATAAATCGCAGCAATGCTCTTTTTGCAAAGTTGTCATTTTTTGAATATGGAATTGTGTTGAGTATGCCGCAAACAAGGCCGATGATACAGCCGATAACTGTTGCCACTACTGCAAGTATGAGTGTGTTGCGGATACCTCGGAGATAAAAGGAACTGTATGTACTCCACAGCAAACCCACATCGGATATAAGTTCTGCAAATTTATCCATAGTGATTAAAAACCTTTCAAGATTTGTGTGTTAACTGATTAAACTTCCGGCTGAACTTCGATAGCCTGTGTCATCATTGTGTTGAATGTGTCTTCGCCCATTGCGGAGAGAACATCGTTCATAGCTTTCTGGAGTTCTGTGTTGCCTTTAATTACGGAAACACCGATGTTTACGTTTTCTGCTCTTTCTGTTTCGTCAGCAAACTGGAAGTCGCCGTCTGTGCCTGTAAAGTTGAGAACAACAAGGTCAGAGTTTTTTGCAACTGCTGCTGTTGCTGTTGGCATATCTGTGCAGATAAAGTCTGCTGTGCCGCTTTCGAGAGCCATAATCATTGCAGGTGCTGTTTCTGCAGCTGCCTGGATTGTTGCGTTTGTTGCCTGTGGCAGGCAGGAGTTGTACCAGATTGTACCGCTCTGTGCTGTGCAGTTGCCTGTGAGTTCTGCAACGCTTGTTGCGGAAGCGTTTGCGTTGGAAGCTGTTGTGAGACAAACAATCTGTGCGTAGTAGTATGGACCTGCCATATCTACTTCTGCCATTCTTTCAGCTGTCATGGACTGACCTGCGATTGCAACGTCGATTGTGCCTGC
Source organism: Oscillospiraceae bacterium (assembly GCA_018109965.1). Next base: position 1,930 of record JAGBFE010000168.1, read on the forward strand.
ATTGAGAGCTGGTGTAAGGCCGCCCCATTCGAGAGCCATAACTTCAAGTTTCCAGCCATATTCTTCACAGATTTTTTTAGCAACCATTACGTCGTATCCGTTTGCGTATGCGCCAGGGTTGTTTGCAATTTCAACAGCGCCGTTAGCGTCTGTAAGCTGTGTCCAGTTGTAAGGAGCGTACTGACATTCCATACCTACTGTAAGAACGCCGTCTTCTGTGCCCTGAATGGAGAGAAATTCTGCAGTGCCTTCGCCTTCAGTTGTTTCGGAGGATGCAGGTGCGGATGAACATGCTGTCATTGACATTGTCATTGCCAAAGCAAGAATTAAAGTGATGAGTTTTTTCATAGTAGTATATACCTTTCGTTTTTATTAAAAAAATTAAGACCGCTTTGCCAAGCGGTCCATCAGTGTTTTAATTCACAATTCCAAAAATAAAATAAATACCAATTACAATACAAATGGAATGAAAAACAACAGCCAACGATAGCGCTTCACAAAATAAACTTGTGACAGTCCGTCAGATATTCTCTGACGGCCCAGCAGTTAAAGGTCCAGGCCCCTTTAAAGCTTCGGCGGTCTTCCCTTTCGTTGTGGGCGGCTGCCTGAGCCTTGCCCGCAAGTACTTATGTGTACCGCGCCTCTATCAAGCGATTTAATTTTTTTAATATTGTAGCACTCTGTCAATGTTACGTCAACCGATTTTAAAGGTTTTTCCAAATGATTGTATAAAATTTCAAATTATCCCAACAAAAGTCCATATTTTAGTGATTTTGCATATAAAAATATGCACTTTTAATCAGTTGCTCTGTTTTTGCTGTTTATGAACACACAAAAGTTACACTCACACAAAAACAAATACCTGTCCTGAACAGCGAGTTGAATTGCGGAATAATTTGCAGAGGTATTTCAGAAAATTCAGCAATCCTCATATACTTTTTCCTCTTTTCCACCCTTCCATATCAACCTTGTTTACATCTCTCGTCAGATTGAACCAGACGTAACAGTTTTTTACGCACAAAAAATCTCCCGATTATTCCAATCGGGAGATTTTGTTTTGTGTTATTCTACAGCTTTGGCAAATGCTTTACAGTTTATTTTTCAAACCATTAAGCTTCTGCTTCGTCCTCTTCGTCCTTTTTCTTTTTCATAAGGAAAAGAACTGCGATAAGGCCTGCTGCACTTGCTGCCATGAGACCTGCGTAAAGCATATTGTTACGGATATCACCTGTATTAACAATTCTGCCCGGGTCCACAGGATTATCAGGTACAATTTCTACACCTTTATAGGTGTTGTTGAACTGTACTGTAATTTCATCAACCGCACGGTCGTTCTGTTTGAGTGCAGTTTTAAGCACACCATTTTCAGCGTATACTTCAACTTCAATTGTGTATGCTCTGTTGTCGTATGTCATACGTTCGATACCTGTGTTGATTTCGGTAATCTTGTATGTATATGTCTTAGGAGCATAGCCGTTTGCAACGTCAAGGTCAGCTTCTGTGTAACTGGACGGAACTGCGATTGTGCCGTCATTACCGGAAGTTGCTTCGATCAATGTGCTGTTGCCAACACCTTCAACCCTGAACTTGAATCCACCCAAAGTATGGGATGCGCCGCTTGTAAAGCTGAGTGCCTTTTTGATGTTGAATGTTACATCTGTTGGGTTGTAG
>JAGBFE010000169.1 GCA_018109965.1 Oscillospiraceae bacterium
CATTGCTATTGACCTTTCCAACATCACACCCGGCCAGTATATGACAGACCTTTCCTTTGGTTTCATTGACACCGAGCGCTACCTCTACCACGATGATGTACTTGATGCTTTCGGCTTTGAACTTGAGGAAAACGAAAACCAGCAGACCATCAAATGGTTCTCCGGATCCTGGGGATATACAATTCTCCCGCCAATCAAAGTAAAACAGGGTTAATCTTATGAAAAAAGTAGATTTTTTGTTCGTATATGAAGTAAAAAACAGAGAACTGGAAAACATCACTCTTCTTGCCGCAGAACTGCAGAGAAGAGGTTTTTCCGTTGCATTTCTTAACTCCTGGCAGTGTCTTGACGGCAAATTTGAAGATTACGATGCAGAAGTTGTAGTTGTTTCTGCCTGTTATACAACTGACACCTATAAATTCTTCACACGCCACGCTTCGCGCTTCCGCAAGGTTGTCAACCTGCAGTGGGAACAGGTGCTGCGCAACGGTTATGCCGAAGCTGACGGTGCAACCAGCTGGGATTTTTCCGGCGAAGCTTTGCGCACCCGTCACATCTGCTGGGGCGAAAACACCAAAAACCGCCTTATGGCAAAATACAATGTGGCCGAAGAATTCCTTAAAATCTGCGGTTATATCTCTCTTGATTTTTACCGTGACGAATTCAAGCCTTTCATCAAAACCAAAGATGAGCTTTTTGGCGAGTTCGGCCTTGATACAGACAAAACCACAAGCCTGTTTATCTCCTCCTTTGCCATTGCAACAATGCCAAAAGAAAATATGGGCACAGCTCCGGGCAATTTCAACGAAGTTTTTGTCCAGAACACCATCGACAGCCAGAAAGCTGTTCTGGACTGGTTTGGTACAGCCTGCAAAGAATATCCTGACCACCAGTTTATCTATCGTGCACATCCGTCAGAATCAGATAACCCTGTGCTGCTGAAACTTGCCCAGGAAATTCCAAACTTCTTCTATATCTCCAAATACCCTGTAAAACACTGGATTGTAAACTGCGACAAAATTTACAACTGGACAAGCACCTCTGCTGCCGAAGTTTATGCTGCAGGCAAACAGGCTTTCATTCTTGAACCTGTCCCTGTTGACCACCGCGTGACATATCCGTTCTTTGAAGGCGGCGAAACTGTAAAAACATACGATGAATTCAAGGCAACTGTTGAAATGGATGTTAACACTCCAAATCAGCCGCTGGACACAGCAAAATTCAGCGAATGTTATATGCAGACAGATACACCTGTATATAAAAACCTGTGTGATGTGCTGGAGGAAACTTTCCGCAGTACAACATACAGCTGCCAAAACTATTACCCTACCAACTCCCGCAAAGAGAGAGAATTCGAGGCAAACTACTCAAAATTCTGGAATTCCCGCACAAATATCCTGCTTGTAAAACTTGCAAAAGCCACCAGCTGGAATATTTCTCTGCTCAACAACCGCAGAGACAAGGAAATTCCTGACCGTGCAAATACCGCAAAGCTCAAAAAGTATTATGCCGGCCGCACAAAAGCAAATGCTGTTTCACAGCAGGAAATTGATGGCCTCATCGCAAAATTCCGCACTATTATAGGATAAAAGTTCCGAAAGGAAGTCTGATTTATGAAAATATTAGCTGTTATCCCTGCCCGCGCAGGCAGTGTAGGCATCCCAAACAAAAACATCCGTCTCATCAACGGCAAACCGCTTATTTCATATGCCATAGCAAATGCCAAAAATTCAAAATACATCACTGATATTGTAGTCACTACTGACTCCGCTCAGGTGGAAATTGTTGCTGAGCAGATGGGTGTTGCCGTGCATCACCGCGCGCCGCATCTGTGCGACAGCAAAGCTACTCTTGACGGCGTTATTTATGACGCCTCCCTTGGCAGAGAGTTTGACTACATTGTTACAATGCAGCCAACCAGCCCTACATTAAAGGTTGAAACACTGGACAACGCCATTGAATACGCAATCAAAAACGACCTTGACACTGTAATCAGCGCAATCAATGCCCCTCATCTCTCCTGGGGGCTTGATGAAAACGGCAAGGTAAAACCAAACTATGAAAAACGCCTCAACCGCCAGTATCTGCCTGCAAACTATCTGGAAACAGGCGCTTTTGTTGTAACAAACAAACGTGCCCTCCGCGAAGACAGCCGCATCGGTGCAAAGGTTGAAGTTTTTGAAATCGGCGAAGACGAAGCAGTTGACATTGATACATTCCAGGATCTGCGCACAGCCGAATTCCTGCTCAAGCGCACAAAAATCGGTTTCTACGTAAACGGCAACAACAAACGAGGCACAGGTCATGTTTACAGAGCACTGGAACTCAGTGATGAATTCTACTCCAAGCCTGACATCTATTATGACACCAATCAGACTTCTCCTGAAATATTCGGCTCCACAACACACAACCTTATCCCTGTAAATGGAATTGGTGAACTTTTCAGCATTCTTAAAGAAAAGCAGTATGATATTTTTATCAACGATATTCTCACAACATCCATCGACTATATGATTGCACTGCGCGCAGCAATGCCTAATGCAAAAATAGTCAACTTTGAGGATGACGGCGAAGGCGCATACCACGCCGACCTTGTGTTCAACGCCCTTTTCAACGACAATCCGCACAGCAGTAATTTCCACAACGGTGAAAAATATTTTATCGCCGCAAAAATGTTTATGCTGTATGATCCTATCGAAATCAAAGACGAAGTTAAAAACATATTCATCAGCTTTGGCGGCGCAGACCCACAGAACTACACCGACAGAATTCTGGAAATAATCAAAGCTCCTGAATACGAAAAATACAATTTCACTGTTGTACTTGGCCGTGCAAAACAAAATGTAGCACAACTTATGGAATACAACAGATATCCTCACATCACCGTTCATCACGATGTAAGCAATATGCCAAAACTTATGGCCGCCTGTGATGTGGGCGTTACAAGCCGCGGCAGAACAGCCTATGAACTTGCTTTGCTTGGCATACCTTCAATGGTTATGGCTCAGAACCAGCGCGAAGAAGCCCACGGCTTTATTAACCACGAAAACGGATTTATCTATCTTGGCTTAAACCCAACCGACAGCATTATCCGTTCCAATCTCAATATGCTGGCCGAAATGGATAAGGAAAGCCGCGAATATTACCACAGAACACTTATCAAAAACGACCTGCGTGGCGGCAGACGCCGTGTGACAGGCCTTATCAATAACTTATAAAACAATAAAAGTGCAATATATCTTTCACCTGTAAAACTTTATCTGAGGACTTTATGGAAAAACAACCTATTTTCAGTATTGGAATACCTGTGTACAACGCCGCAAAATGGCTTGACCTTTCTTTTGGCAGTGTTTTCAGCCAGTCTTTTACCGACTACGAAATCATTGCCGTAAACGATGGCAGCAGCGACAACAGCCTTGAAATATTGAAAAAATTTGCCGCAGATGACAGGCACATACGTATAATCGACAAGGCAAATTGTGGGCCTGCTGCAGCAAGAAATACAATAATGTATCATGCAAAAGGGCAATACATCATTTTCCTCGACAGTGATGACGCTATGTGTGAAGAAGCATTGCAGAAAGCCTATGATGCTATCACGGTACACAACTGTCCTGACATTCTCCATGCCGGATTTATTCGTGTTGTTCTTGAGGCTGAAACAGAATGTCCAATTCCTTATCCCGGTGATGAATATTTTGCTGATGGCATCTCAAAAGATGAACGATGGGCAAAAATGTGGCTGGATGGAAAAACAGTTGACCATATCTGTGCAAAATTTTTCCGCACAGATTTCATCCGCAACAGCGGTCTTTCTATGCATATACGTCTGTGGGCACAGGAAGACAATGAATTCCTGGAAAAATGTTATCGCAAAGCAGACAGTATGGCTTTTGGTGATTTTTTTGCTTTCCGTTATTATAAACAGAGAGAGAATTCTCTCTCTACTGCATGGAGTTACAAAGCTGTACTTGGGGTTTTGTCCCGTTGGGCAGATTTTTATCAGGATACTGAACTTATGAAACTTTCTCCCGAAACAAAGCATCGTATAGATTCATCCCGAACGGAACTTTTGCAGCAGCTGAGAGCAGGAACTTTGTCAATTGCCTCCAAACGCCCAAAAGAAGAATGCTTTAAGCTCATAAATCTGCTTTACAGCTACTTTGGCAAGGATATTGAAAAACTGCCTGTAACTGAAAACGGTATCAACGGCATTATATTCCGTATGTACAAAATTTTCGGTCTTAAAAAGACCTACAAATGGCTTTATGCCTATCTTGAAAAAAAAGGTGTTGTATTTAAGCAATAACCTTTTAGTGCCAATATTTAC
>JAGBFE010000170.1 GCA_018109965.1 Oscillospiraceae bacterium
AAGGAGCTCATAGGTGCGGAACACATTGCGGAACGGCTGCACCAGCGGATGCAGGAGATATTTTGCCGAATAGCCACGGAAATTGTTGGTGGTATCGGTGAATTTGTCCTTTGCAGTAATGGAGATAATCGGAGAATGAATATATTTAACCGCAAGGTGTCGGCTGATTGGTGTGTTGATTGCCTGACCGCCTTCGATAAAACGGCTGCCCTGAATAAAGTCATATCCTTCATCCAGCTTTTCGATAAATTTTACAGCATCTTCAATGGAGTCCTTGTTGTTGCCGTCGATGGTTATGATGCCCTCATAACCGCGCATAAGTGCCCAGTAAAAGCCCATACGCAGCTGTGCGCCCTGTTTGCCCGGACCACGTTTGACCAGCAGCGTATTTACACCAAGACCACGCAGCATATCTTCGTCAGTGCCGCCGTCGGTGCTGCCGCCGTCGCAGATGATGATGTCACACATTGTGTGCACCTTGTTGATGCGGGCGCGGTGAAGTTCCAGCTGAATGTTGTCCCTTTCGTTGATAATCGGGATGCATATGCAGTATTTTGTGTTTTTTGCTTCGTATTCAAAACAGTCAAAATCAGGTACGCCTTTAAGATTGCGGTATTCCATTAAAAATTCTCCTTTAAGTATAAAACAGCTTTTTGCACTTTTCCAATATCGTTCTGGTTTTTCATTTCGATGGAAAGATATCCGTTGTAGTCAATTTTTTCAAGAACTTTTTTAAGGGTTGCGTGTTCCTTTATCTTTCCGACATATTCAAGATTAGGAACACTCAGGTGTATGTGATTTACAGTGTTTTTGTAGGTTTTGATGAGATGTGGGTTTTCCTTGTTGTAAAGGATTGTGCCAAAGTCAATGTTCACCTTTACGCCGTCACTGCCGATTTTGCGGCAGAATTCGCAGGCATCTTTGGTGTAATTCAAAAAGTTGGTGTTGTAGATAACAGGGTTTGCTTCCAGCGCGAGAACCGTGCCTTTTGCCTTGGCATATTCCCCAAGTTCAAAAAAGAACTCCAGCACATCATCCTCGCTTTTGCCCTGTGGCATATTGCGGTTGCGGGGACAGCCGAACACAAGGTTTTTAATGCCCGTTGCCGATGCAAAATCCATTGCCTTTTTGGTGTAGTCACTCAAAGCTTTTGCTTCGTCAGGGTTAATGATGTTGCCCTGCTGACCAAACCATATGCTCTGCATACTGCTGATTTCAAGGTTAAAGCGGTTTTTGAGCATTGTGGCATAAAGCTGTGCCATCTCGATGTTTTCGTATGGATTGCTGAACAGCCTTGTCGGCGCAATCTCTATGCCGTCAATGCCGTTTTGCTGTAAAAATGTGTACATTGCAAAGTCGCTTGACGCATCCCATGCAATGTTGGAGATTGAATATTTCATAATACCTCAAAGTTATATATACTGATGTTTATGCTGTCACACTGAGGGAGTGTAACGGCCGAAATGTCTCTTGGTTTAATCAGACTGCCGTTAACCGCTGTGCTGCAAAAAACAGAGAGATTCTTTTTAGGGATGTCGGGGACGCCATCCCCTACAATCCATCAGAATGACAATATTATATGCAGGCTGTTACATATTCTGCATTTCCTTTACATACTCTTTTATATCCTCCAGCACAAACTCTTTGGTCTGGATATATCCGTCCCTGCCGCCGAATATTTCGCTGTGTTTGGTATAAAAATTATAGTATGGCGGCTGTGGGGCAATTTCGTTTACAAACTCTACCCCTGTGATTGTACGGTAAATTTCGCTGATTGTGACAGGTTCTGTGGCAATATTGAGCAGTTTTACCCCATTTTCAATTGCAGTTTGTATATTTTTATATAAATATTTCAGATTGTAATACTGAAACACCCCGCGGCTG
>JAGBFE010000171.1 GCA_018109965.1 Oscillospiraceae bacterium
AACCGTGCAAGGGATATATATTTTGTGTGTTCTATTATATTTCAACTAATCAAACATATCCTTGATTTTCTTAAAGAAACCTTTTCTCTGTTCGTAGTTGTCGTCCTTGAGTGTTGCCTCAAATGCTTCCAATGCCTTGCGCTGTTCACGGGTTACCTTTTTAGGAATTTCCACATTTACAGTCACATACTGGTCACCGCGACCGCGGCCGTTGAGATACTGCACACCTTTTTGTCTCAGGCGGAACACCGTGCCGCTCTGTGTGCCTTCTGGCACTGTGTACTGCACTTTGCCGTCAATTGTAGGCACCACGATTTCAGCGCCAAGAACAGCCTGTGTGTATGTGATTGGCACATCAACATAGATATCATACTTGCGGCGTTCAAACATTGGGTCATTTTTAACGTTAACCACAATGATTACATCGCCCGATGCACCGCCGTTTGTACCCATATCCCCTTCGCCGCGCAAAGCAAGGCTCTGTTCGTCATCGATACCTGCAGGAATGTTGACTTCTTTTTTAACCTGCACATTTACACGGCCGTTGCCGCGGCATTTTGTGCAAGGTTCTTTGATGATTTTGCCTTTACCGCCACATTTTGGACAGGGGCGTGCGTTCTGGATAACACCAAAAGGTGTTCTCTGCTGCTGCACAACCTGGCCTGTACCTTTACAGTCAGGGCAGGTTTCGGCATGTGTGCCTGCCTTTGCACCGCTGCCGTGACATTCAGGACATTCTTCCTGACGGTTGATTGTCACAGTTTTTGTGCAGCCGTGCACCGCTTCCATAAAGGAAATTGTGATGCCAAGATGCACATCTCCGCCGCGTCTCGGGGCATTAGGGTTTCTTCTCTGCTGGCCGCCGAAACCGCCACCGAAACCGCCGCCGAAAAAGCTGCCGAATATATCATCAAGGTCAATGCCTGCGCCGCCGAAGCCGCCGCCCCAGCCGCCTGCGCCTGCACCAAAGTTAGGGTCTACACCTGCGTGGCCGTAAGTATCATATTTTTGTTTTTTGTCCGGGTCAGAAAGGATTTCGTAAGCTTCGTTGACTTCCTTGAAATTCTTTTCAGCCTCTGCGTCACCCGGGTTTAAGTCAGGGTGATATTTTTTTGCCTTTTTTCTGTATGCAGATTTGATTTCGGCTTCGCTGGCTGATTTTTCAACCCCTAAAACCTCGTAGTAATCTCTTTTGTCTGCCACTTTTATGCCCTCGCAATTATAAAAATTGTTTATCCTTAAAATCGGTAATTGGGCGGAACAGTATATTCCGCCCTTTTACCGTGAAATTATTTATGCTTCGAAAATTAACTTTGAACTATAACGCAACGCTGAATATTGATTGCTTTTCACAATATCACCTTGCGTTTCAACGTTCACACCGCTGCGGTGCAACCGCAGAAAAAGCGTAAGCTTTAAATGTGCAAGGCACATTCGGTGGGGTTATTATTCAACATCTTTGAAATCAGCATCAACAACGCCGTCATCTGCAGGTGCCTGCTGCTGTGCGCCGCCCTGTGCCTGCTGTGCAGCCTGAGCCTGCTGATAGAGTTTTTCGCTCATAGCATGGAGAGAAGTTTCAAGAGCGCTCATTTTTGCTTTTATGTCTTCAAGGTTGCCGCCTTCGATAGCTTTTTTGAGGTCTTCTTTTTTAGCTTCTGCTTCAGCTTTTTCAGCATCGCCGATTTTGCCGTCAAGGTCTTTAATCATTTTTTCTGTCTGGTAAACCATGCTGTCTGCCTGGTTTTTAGTTTCGATTTCTTCCTTGCGTTTTTTGTCTTCTTCTGCAAACTGTTCTGCTTCTTTTACAGCTTTTTCGATATCTTCTTTAGACATGTTTGTGGAAGATGTAATTGTGATGGACTGCTGTTTGCCTGTGCCCAGGTCTTTTGCAGAAACGGAAACGATGCCGTTTGCGTCGATATCGAATGTTACTTCAATCTGTGGGATACCTCTTGGAGCAGGAGCAATGCCGTCAAGGTGGAAGATACCAAGGGATTTGTTGTCGCGTGCCATTTCTCTTTCACCCTGAAGAACGTTAACTTCTACAGATGGCTGGTTGTCAGCAGCTGTGGAGAAAATCTGGCTTTTCTTTGTTGGGATTGTTGTGTTTCTTTCGATGATTTTTGTGGAAACACCGCCCATTGTTTCGATACCGAGGGACAGTGGAGTTACGTCAAGGAGGAGAATGCCTTTTACATCGCCGCCGAGAACGCCGCCCTGAATTGCAGCACCAATAGCAACGCATTCGTCAGGGTTGATGCCTTTGAATGGTTCTTTGCCGATAAGTTTTTTAACAGCTTCCTGAACAGCTGGGATACGGGAAGAACCGCCAACCATAAGAACTTTGTTGAGTTCGCTTGTGGAGAGACCTGAGTCGGAAAGTGCCTGACGTACAGGACCCATTGTTGCTTCAACAAGGTCAGCTGTGAGTTCGTCAAATTTTGCACGTGTAAGTGTCATGTCAAGGTGTTTTGGACCTGTTGCATCAACTGTGATAAATGGAAGGTTGATAGCTGTCTGCATAACACCGGAAAGTTCGATTTTTGCTTTTTCTGCAGCTTCTTTAAGACGCTGTGCAGCCATTTTGTCCTGGAGAAGGTCAATGCCGTTGTCTTTTTTGAATTCTGCTGCAAGATATTTGATGATTCTGTCGTCAAAGTCATCACCGCCAAGACGGTTGTTACCTGCTGTTGCAAGAACTTCCTGAACGCCGTCGCCCATTTCGATGATGGAAACGTCGAATGTACCGCCGCCAAGGTCGTAAACCATTACTTTCTGGTCCTGTTCTTTGTCAACACCGCAAGCAAGAGCAGCTGCTGTTGGTTCGTTGATGATATGTTTTACATTGAGGCCTGCGATTGCGCCTGCGTCTTTTGTTGCCTGACGCTGTGAGTCGTTGAAGTATGCAGGAACTGTGATAACAGCTTCTGTCACTTTTTCGCCAAGGTAAGCTTCTGCATCAGCTTTGAGTTTTGCAAGAATCATTGCAGAAATTTCCTGTGGTGTGTATGCTATGCCGTTGATGTTTGCTTTGTAGTTTGTGCCCATTTCTCTTTTGATGGAGGAAACTGTGCCTTCTGGGTTTGTGATTGCCTGACGTTTTGCAACCTGACCTACAAGTCTTTCACCTGTTTTTGAAAAACCAACAACGGAAGGTGTTGTTCTCATACCTTCTGCGTTAGCGATAACAACTGCTTCGCCGCCTTCCATAACAGCAACGCAAGAGTTTGTTGTACCAAGGTCAATACCGATAATTTTACTCATAATAGTAATCTCCTTAAAAAATGTATATAAGTTGTAAGTTTAAACTGAATATATGATAAACACTGTAAAGTGCTTTTAAATTGTCTGTGTCCCTGTCTTTATCGGGTCGTCGGGACGCCGACCCCTACACTGTTTTGTGTATTACTCTGCAACTGCCACTGTTGACGGGCGGATAACTTTGTCACCCATTTTGTAGCCTTTCTGCAGTTCCTTTGTAACAAAGCCGCTTTCAAATTCTTCGCTTGCTTCCTGCATTACTGCTGCGTGGAAGTTAGGGTCAAATTCTTTGCCTACGGCTTCAATCTGTTCAACACCCATATTGCTGAAAGCGTTCATTGCCTGTGTCATTACCATTTCGATGCCTTTTTTGTAGCTTTCGTCCTGGCAAGGCGCATTAAGTGCAAATTCCAGTGTGTCAAGTACAGGAAGCAGATTTGTCACCGCCTGGATTTTGCCAAGGTTAAAGTTTTCAGTCTTTTCTTTGGCTGTTCTTTTGCGGTAGTTGTCATATTCTGCCAGGGTTCTCTGGAAAGAATCTTTTGTGCTGTCCAGTTCCTTCTGGACTTCTTCCAGTTTCTTTTCGGTGTTCAAAAGGCTTTCAAGTGTTTTTTTGATATCCACTTTTTTGTCCTTTTTCTTTTTGTCTGCCTTTTCAGCGGTTTCTTCTCCTGCCTGTGTTTCGGCCTGAGTTTCTTCCATTTCTTCCAAAGGCATATTTTCCATATCGTTCATTGCTATATGTTCCTTTCAGTTCCTGTAATTGTCTGGGATAAAAGCTGTGTGAAATACTGAATGCTTGCAAACAGCTTTTTGTAGTCAACCGTCTGTGGGCAAACCACGCAGAAGGTGCCGCTTACGGCGCTGCCTACATAGAATTTTTTTGAGATAAAGCACACATTGTCGATGTTTTTTATTGGCAGCTCATCACCAAACACCACGCTGACACCGTCAAGCTTTGGTGTGATGATGTTTTTTACCGTTTCCTTGTCACTTAAAACCTTAAGTATATCGGCAATGTTTGCATCAAAATCGCTGGTTTTGAGCAGATACTGCTCGCCGCGCAGATGAATGTTTTGTGTGTTGGCCATCTTCATCAGTGCCAGAGCGCCTTTGATAATCTGGCTGTAGGCTTTGTTTTCGCCTGCAAGCTCCTTGATGAGATAGTCAAAATATCTTTTGTCCACATCCTGCCAGGACACAAAACACAGTTTTGTGTTGACAAGGCGGATAAGCTGATTTATATCTTCATTGGTTATTTCTGTTGCAAGGCGGATAACCCTTGTGTGCACATCGCCGCGGCTGGTAACGCCGATAAGCACCACATCGTACTTGCCTGTTTTGAGGATGTTGAAGTTTGCAAACTTCATATCCTTATCCAGCGGCGGAGCAATGATTGTTGTAACCTTGAACAGGTCACTGAACAGCTCTGCAGCACCCTGCAGAAATCTCTGGCTGTCGTGGTCCAGCAGGTCAAAATGACCTTTGATGTACTCTTTGTCTTTCTGAGTGAGGATTGCCTCGTCACCCATATTTTCGATATAGTATCTGTAAGCCTTGTTGGTCGGCACCCTGCCCGCTGAAACATGCGGCTGATTTAAAAAGCCCTGCTTTGTGAGATAAGCCATCTCGTTGCGCAGTGTTGCGGAGGAAACCGCCATATTGAGGTAATCCTGCAAAGCCGATGACGCAACAGGCTCTCTGCCGTTTATATACATCGAAACAATTGCTTTGATTATCGCCTCATGTCTTTTGGAGATATCCATTGTGTCACCTCTTTTCATCAATTAGCAGTCTCACTGTTTGATTGCTAATTATATTTTACACCACTTTGCAGAAATGTCAATAGTTTGTGCCAACTTTCACAATTTCTTAATATTTTGTCACAAATATAGCCATTTAAGCCGCATTTTGATTGTTTTCAATCACATTTATTACACAAAACAGCACTTATTCTTTAAACTGCCACACATATAATCATTGGTAATCACTCTATATTTTATGCAAAAAATTAGCAGTCGACTGCAAATCCAGCAATATGATTGCTAGTTCATTTGTACGCATCAGCTGTCTTCAACCCCATTTTCCGCCGCATCACCATCTTGCAAAACATCTGCTTTCTTTCGTATTGTGCAACGCTTGCCGCATATCAAAAAATATCTTTATTTTTTCAATCCTTTATGTTAAAATAAATAGTTAGTAAAATATAAATAATGTACTTAAATATATACGGAGGAAATTTCTTTGAAACAGGAAAATATCCGCAATTTTTCAATCATTGCTCACATCGACCACGGCAAATCCACACTGGCTGACCGTCTGCTTGAAAAAACAGGCACTGTTGAAAAACGACTTATGGAAGAACAGCTGCTGGACAATATGGATATCGAACGCGAACGCGGCATCACCATCAAAGCCCGTGCAGTTACACTCAACTACAAGGCAAGTGACGGTGAAACATATGAATACAATCTGATTGACACCCCGGGTCACGTTGACTTTGGCTACGAAGTAAGCCGCAGCCTTGCTGCCTGCGAAGGTGCAATCCTGGTTGTTGATGCTTCCCAGGGTATTGAAGCACAGACACTGGCAAACACATATATGGCAGTTGAACACGGCCTTGAACTTTTGCCTGTACTCAACAAAATTGACCTGCCAAGTGCAGACCCACAGCGTGTTGCACACGAAGTTGAAGATGTAATTGGCATACCTTGCCTTGATGCACCGCAAATCAGTGCAAAAATGGGCATCAACATCGAAGAAGTGCTGGAAAGGGTTGTTACCGACATCCCTGCACCAAAAGGTGACTACAATGCACCGCTGAAAGCGCTTATCTTTGACAGCTTCTACGACAGCTACAAAGGCGTTATCGTTTATGTGCGTCTTATGGAAGGCACACTCAAATCAGGTGAACGCATCAGAATGATGCAGACAGGTGCGGAATTTGATGTTGTTGAAGTTGGCAAAATGGGTGCAACAAACCTTGTGCCAACCGACAGTCTGCGCGCTGGCGAAGTTGGCTATATCACAGCTTCCATCAAATCGGTGCGTGACACCCGCGTTGGTGATACAGTGACAAAGGTTAGCCAGCCTGCAAGCGAAGCACTGCCGGGCTACAAAAAAGTTACATCTATGGTTTACTGCGGCATTTACCCTGCTGACGGCGCAAAATACGGCGATCTGAGAGACGCCCTTGACAAACTGCAGCTCAACGACGCTTCCCTTGTGTTTGAGCCTGAAACCTCCGTTGCCCTTGGCTTTGGTTTCCGCTGCGGTTTCCTTGGACTTTTGCACCTTGAAATC
>JAGBFE010000172.1 GCA_018109965.1 Oscillospiraceae bacterium
AACTCCGTCTGTTTGAATTTGTGGACGAAGGTCCTGGCTTCCCATTCTTCCTGCCAAAAGGTATGACAGTGTACAACACACTTATGGAATACTGGCGCGAAATCCACACAAGAGAAAAATATGTGGAAATCTCCACACCAACAATTCTCTCCCGTCATCTGTGGGAAACATCAGGTCACTGGTATCACTACAAAGAAAATATGTACACAACACAGATTGATGAGGCAGACTTTGCAATCAAACCAATGAACTGTCCGGGCGGCATGCTGGTTTACAAAATGGAACCACGCAGCTACCGTGACCTTCCAATCCGTATGGGCGAAATCGGTCTTGTTCACCGTCACGAACTTTCCGGTGCTCTCAACGGCCTTATGCGTGTACGCTGCTTCCATCAGGACGATGCACACATCTTTATGACAAAGGAACAGATTCAGGACGAAATCAAAGACGTTGTACGCCTCTTTGACGAAGTTTACAAACTGTTTGGCCTCACATTCCACGTTGAACTTTCCACAAGACCTGAAGACTCAATGGGTTCAGATGAAGACTGGGAAGTAGCAACAGAAGGTCTGCGCGGTGCTCTTGAAGCAATCGGCCTTGACTATGTTGTAAACGAAGGCGACGGCGCATTCTACGGTCCAAAAATCGACTTCCACCTCAACGATGCTATCGGCAGAACATGGCAGTGCGGTACAATCCAGCTGGATATGCAGCTGCCTGAACGTTTTGACCTTGAATACACAGGTGCAGACGGCCAGAAACACCGTCCTGTAATGATTCACCGTGTTGTTTACGGCTCTATCGAACGTTTTATCGGTATCCTTATCGAACACTTTGCAGGTGCATTCCCAACATGGCTTGCTCCTGTACAGGCAGTGGTTATCCCTGTTTCTGAAGCTCACAAGGAATATGCACACGAAGTGCTTGCAAAACTCAAAGCTGCAGGCATCCGTGCAGAATGTGATGACAGAAATGAAAAAATGGGTTACCGCATCCGCGAAAACCAGCTGCAGAAAGTTCCTTATATGCTGGTTGTTGGTGACAAGGAAGCTGAAGCAGGCGCTGTTGCACCACGTGACAGAAAAGAAATTCTCAAAGGTGCAATGCCAACAGAAGAATTTATCAGCTATATCACAGCAGAAATCAAAGAAAGAAGAAGATAATTCTTTTTACAGATTTTTCCGTCCGGTATATTTATATCGGACGGAATTTTATTTTTCAGCGAAAAATTATCTGTAAATAAATATATTTTAACCAAAAGTTAAATTTTGTTGTGCATAATTGCCAGTATTTTATGTTATAATTTATAAAAACTGTGCAAAAGCCAATAACTTAAAAAAAATATAAATTTTTTGAAAAAAAGTGTTGACTTTTAAAGTATCACTTGATATAATAATTGAGCGTTGAGGGAAACACCCAAAACGAAATGCCAAACGGTGAGAGCCATTAGCTCAGCTGGCAGAGCACCTGACTTTTAATCAGGGTGTCCGGAGTTCGAGTCTCCGATGGCTCACCACACAAAACCGTCCAAAAGGACGGTTTTTTTGTTTTATATAATATATTTTTGCATATAAAAGCCCGCAAATCGTGACAGTGGTTCGATTTGCGGGTGTTTTTTGTTGAATTTAGCAAAAGGTTTTACATT
>JAGBFE010000173.1 GCA_018109965.1 Oscillospiraceae bacterium
AGATACTTTTATATTGTTCATAAAGAATTCCTTTGAGATGAATTAAGTGTCAATAACATCCACAATCTGCTGTGCCACATACTGTGGGGTGGCATCGGCAAATTTGGAAAGAATAATTTCTTTGGGAATAATTTTTTCTGTTGCAGCAAAATTATTGAAACGGGTTACCGTTTCATCGGTTATTTCTGATTTTGTGTACAGATTGAGACTGTTGCCGTATTTTTTGAAATAAGGAATGGACGGACAGTTTTCAATCTGACACAGATTGAGTACCCTTTTGCCTGTGCCGATACATTCCAGAACTTTGCTTGGCAGCATATTGTCTATGGTGTTGCCTATGTTGAGCACTATATCAGCAGCACCAAGATATTCCTGTGCCTTTTGTCTGCTTACTTTGCCCACCAGGGTAACATGCTGTTTTATAAAATCGGCATATTTTGCATTGAACTCGTCACTGAATGTGCCATAAACACCACCGACTATTGTGATGTGAAGAGCGGGGTTGTCGGCTTTTTTTACAAGTTCATACAGATATTCCGGACTGCGGATATCAGAATAAAGGCTGCCGCAGTACACAATGTTGGTTTTTCCCAGGGGCAAAAGTTGTGTACTGTTGTCTGCACATCCGGATTTGCTGTCGGTCAGCAGACAAGGAAATTCAAAAGCGGAAAGGTTGTTCCTGTTATATTCATCCGCAATCAGGTGTGGTACAAAAACGTGGTGAACGGAATCAAAAACCGCTTTTTCCTGTTTTTCAGTCCGGTGGTTTTTGTAGATGTAATGTTTGGCATATGGGTCAAACAGCATAACAATCTTTTTGGCTGATATATCTGCTTTGGCGAGACCTTTTGCGGTATAAAATGGAGCAGAAAGACTGATTGCAGCATCAATTTTGTATTTTTTGCAAACATATTCAACCTGTTTTTTGTAAAAATGACTGATAAGATCAATGTTGAACACTTTGAATATGCCGAGAAAACTGAGAAATGGATGGGACAAAAGTGTGCACAGCTTGCCAAAGACAGATTTGCCGTTAAGGGAGAAAAATACTTTTCTTACTTTTTCGTCCCACGGGTAATAAAAACAGAAATCATTCTGTTTGAACTTGTCGGTATCATGGCCGACAAAATAAACTTTATGGTCTTTTGATAAACATTCTTCCAGGTTTTTTGCCAGATTGATGATGGCATCACCTTTTGAGTTGATTTCGTTTACAACAAAAAGTATATTCATAAAATCCCTTTAAGCCCTGTTGAGGACAAACTGAAAATAAAGATATAAAATGAAGGAACATATGCGAATGCCGACAAAACGGCTTACGGTATGTACAAGCTTTACTATGCTGCCGGAATTGTACTGCAAAAGCCATTTGTAACTGAAAATCTTTTTAAAAGTTTCTTTGTCGGCTTTGGCAATATGGGCGTTGATAAGCACGGTGCAGTACTGAAATGCGATAAAACTGTTGTATTCAGCACTGCGGGTTGGCTCTGATGATAGTTTTTCGATTATATAAATCAGATCATTAACATGTTTCTTTGAAACAGAGGCAGTTATTGAATTGCTGCGCTGGCGATAAACATAACAGCAGTCGGGACAGAAGGTGATTTTATCGGCAAGATTGATAAGTTTTGCAGTAAACTCTATGTCCTCTGACAGCACACCCTTTTCAAAAGCAAGACTGTTGTCGGTGAGGAGGCTGCGCTTTATAAGCTTGAGGCATGCACTGGATGTGTAAATTTTGTTATCCACCATATATAAAAGTGATGGGTTTGGATGGTCTGCATTGCACAGAGGGGCTGAAAATTTGTTTTCCTTTTCAAAATATCTGCGGTAGTTGAAGCAGACAATATCACTTGTATGTGTGTCGGCGTATGAAACCAGTTTTTCTATGTGGTCTGCGGATTCGTACCAGTCATCACTGTCGATGTACAAAATCCATTTACCTGTAGCGGCAGCAGTACCGCAATTGCGTGCATCGGCAAGGCCGCCGTTGGGCTTGTGAATGACTTTGATACGGTCATCTTTTTTTGCCCATTCATTGCACAATGTACCGCTTGTGTCTGTTGAACCATCATTGACAAGAATTATTTCAAGTTTTTTATATGTCTGGGTTACAACGCTTTCCACACACTGGCTGAGATATTTTTCCACATTATAAACGGGAATAATAACAGAAACTGTAGGCATTTTTAACTCCGGTAATTACTGCTTGTCGCAGTTCTGCTCGTTTTTGATTTTTTCATTTATGGTATTGTTTGTGATTGCCACCTGCTGTGCCAATTCTTTTTGTTTTATTGTAAGGCGGCTGATTTTGAGACTCATTGCAAACTGATTCACAATGAGTACAAAAATGATTACAACATAAACAAGGTTGATTGGAGCCTGGAAACCCAGACGGTGTGCAATGTGATATGCAAGGTCAGGGAACAGACTGAGTATGATGAGGACTATTGCAAAGAAAATCCAGAAAAAAGTGTCTTCGATACGGACTGTGGATTTTCTGATAAGGCGCATAATGAACAAAAATGTAAATATGCTGCCCAAAACCAAAAGTATATTGACCATAGTTTAAGACTCCTTCCTTTTTCTGAACCACTGGATAAGTATAATGGAAACACCCATTTTGAACATATATTTGATTGCGTTGTATGGATTGAGATAGCTTTCGCCTGCGGTGCGTTCTGCCATCTGTACCTGGACTTCACTTATGGTTGCACCATTGCGCAGCAAAAAGCTGATGGTGTCAGGTTCCGGAGCAAAGTTGGCATCAAGAGCGAATTCCTTTATCATTTTGCGGTTAAAAAGTCTCATACCGCTGGTAGGGTCACAAATGCGCTTGCCTGTTGTCAATGTCATTGCCCAGCTGATAAGATAGCTGCCAACCATACGCATGCTTTTTGGTTTTTTTACGGTAACAAAACGGCTGCCGATAACGATGTCGCTGTTTGTTTCCTTCATTTTGTCAATCATTGGCTGGATGTATTCCGGCAGATGCTGACCGTCTGCATCAAACTGCAGCACGGCATCATAACCGTGCAGTTTTGCGTAGCGCAGACCTGTCTGGAAAGCGCCTGCAAGACCCAGATTTACAGGCAGGTCAATCAGATTGTAGCCTCTTTCGCGGCAGATGTCGGCAGTGATG
>JAGBFE010000174.1 GCA_018109965.1 Oscillospiraceae bacterium
AAAGGGCGGCGCAAAGGTTGTCAACGACCAGCACGGCAACCCTACAAACGCGGCAGACCTTTCACACCATCTGCTCAAGATTGCAGCAAGCGAAGAATACGGCACATACCACTGCACAGGTAACGGCGAATGTACCTGGTTTGAATTTGCAGCGGAAATTGCCCGCTTGGCAGGCTACGAAGGTGTTATGTCCCCATGCACAAGCGAGGAATTCCCAACACCTACTAAACGTCCTGCATACTCATCCCTTGACAATATGATGCTGCGCGTTACAGTGGGCGATGAAATGCGCCACTGGAAAGATGCTCTCAAGGCATATTTTGACAATCAGAAATAATATTTAACGGAGAATATAAAAATGACAATTATCGTAACAGGCGGTGCCGGCTTTATCGGTTCAAACTTTGTTTTCCATATGCTGAACAAATATCCTGACTACAGAATCGTATGTCTCGACAAACTCACATATGCAGGCAACCTTTCCACACTCAAAGGTGTAATGGACAACCCTAATTTCCGTTTTGTAAAAGCTGACATCTGCGACAGAGAAGCTGTTTACAAACTGTTTGAAGAAGAAAAACCTGACATTGTGGTTAACTTTGCGGCAGAAAGCCACGTTGACCGTTCTATCGAAGACCCGGGCATCTTCCTCAAAACAAACATCGAAGGCACAGCAGTGCTTATGGATGCCTGCCGCAAATACGGTATCCAGAGATATCACCAGGTATCCACAGACGAAGTTTACGGTGACCTTCCGCTTGATCGTCCTGACCTGTTCTTCACAGAAGAAACACCAATCCACACATCCAGCCCATATTCTTCCTCCAAAGCAGCAGCTGACCTGCTGGTTATGGCATATCACAGAACATATGGCCTGCCTGTGACAATCAGCCGCTGTTCCAACAACTATGGTCCATATCATTTCCCGGAAAAACTCATCCCTCTGATGATTGCAAACGCACTTAACGACAAGCCGCTGCCTGTATACGGCGAAGGCATCAATGTGCGTGACTGGCTGTATGTTGAAGACCACTGCAAAGCTATTGACCTTATCATCCACAAAGGCAAAGTGGGCGAAGTTTATAACATCGGCGGCCACAACGAAATGCGTAACATTGATATCGTAAAAATCATCTGTAAGGAACTTGGCAAAGGCGAAGAACTTATTACATATGTAACAGACCGCAAAGGCCACGATATGCGTTACGCAATCGACCCTACAAAGATTCATACTGAACTTGGCTGGCTGCCAGAAACAATGTTCAAGGACGGCATCAAAAAGACAATTCAGTGGTATCTGGACAACAAAGACTGGTGGGAAGAAATCATCAGCGGTGAATATCAGAACTACTACGACAAAATGTACAAAGACAGATAAAAATATCAAAAAGAGCAAATCAACGGGTTTGCTCTTTTTATTTTGCTGAAATTCTTGTGATAAAAAAACGCAGTCGTTGACAAAAAAATACGTTAGTGTTACGATATCTTAATAAATATTTTATCTGCATAATCTTAAGTAATTGTTTGTATACCGATTGATTTTGCAGATATACTTTATAAAAATAATTTTATTGAGATAAATTTCAGCGAGGTAAAAACAATGAAATTAGGTTTTATAGGCTGCAGCAATATTACAAAAGCCATGATGAGAAGCTTTATCAGTCAGAAAGCAGTGGACGCAAAGGATATTATTGCCTACGACTGCGACAGATACACACTTTTTCGTGTTGAAGAAGAGTACGGAGTAATAACAACCGATTCCCGCAAAGAGGCTGCGCGCAACTGTGACATCATTATTCTTTCCGAAAGGGTAGAACACTATTATGATGCAGCTCACGAAATAAGAAAAATCATCGGTCCGGAACAGATACTTGTAAGCACAGCACCAAACATGCCAATCTCGGCAGTTGAAGAACGTTTTGGCGATGATGTAAAAATAATAAGGGCAAAACCAAACACACCTGCAATTGTTGGCGAAAGTATGACAGGCATCTGCCACAATGCTCTTGTAACTCACGAGGAGTTTGTGGCTGTGTGCCATCTGATGAGCTGTTTTGGTGTGGTTGAAAAAGTGCCTGAAAGTCTTATGGACGTTGTTATTGCAGTAAGCAGCTCATCTCCTGCATATGTGTTTATGTTTATCGAAGCTATGGCAGATGCAGCATCTGCTGACGGTATGCCCCGTGCGCAGGCTTATGAATTTGCAGCACAGGCGGTTCTTGGCAGTGCAAAGATGATACTGGAAACAGGCAAGCACCCAGGGGAGCTCAAGGATATGGTTTGTTCTCCGGGCGGTACAACACTGGAGGCCATCCGTGTTCTGGAGGCTCACGGTCTGCGAGGCAGTGTTTTTGAAGCAGTAAAAGCCTGCACAGCAAAATGTAAAAAGGTAACGGACAAGTAATCGTCGATATACAGAGGTATTGTTATGAAATTAGGATTTATCGGCTGTGGCAATATGGCACAGGCTATGATTAAAGGTATTGTTTCAAAAGGTATAATGAAAAGCGAAGATATTATCGCTTCCGATGCGTACAGACCGGGGCTTGAAAAGGCACAGCAGCTGTACGGGATAAAAATTGCAGAAAACAACGCAGAAGTTGTGAAATATGCAGATGTAATCGTGCTTGCAGTAAAACCATATATGTATGCCGAAGTTGCTGCAGAAATCAAAGATATGGTAAAAGAAAATCATATCATTCTCACTATTGCGGCAGGTAAAACACTGGCCTGGATGGCAGAACAGTTTGGCGACAATGTAAAAATTGTGCGCACAATGCCAAACACACCGTCAATGGTTGGCGAAGGTATGACAGGCATATGCAAAAACAAATATGTTACACAGGCAGAATTTGACGAAATCTGTGCTATACTCCGTGGCTTCGGCAGAGTTGGTGTTGTATCGGAAGACCTTATGGACGTTGTTATTGCAGTAAGCAGTTCTTCCCCTGCATATATTTTTATGTTTATCGAAGCTATGGCGGACGCAGCTTCTGCTGACGGTATGCCGCGCGAACAGGCTTACGGTTTTGCGGCACAGGCAGTTCTGGGCAGCGCAAAGATGATTCTCGAAACAGGCATGCATCCGGGCAAACTCAAGGATATGGTTTGCTACCCGGGCGGCACAACACTGGCAGCGGTACGTGTGCTGGAAGACCACAAGCTGCGCAGCAGTGTGTTTGAAGCTATGAAAGCCTGTGTGGCACACGCCAAAAAGATGTAAAGTCAAGCAAAAAAAACTGCACCGATATATCACTGACAGCATTGTATGTTGTTTTGGTTATATCGTATCTGTCAATTCACTACACAACTCATTCAACAAAAAGGTAAATATTATGAAAAAAGCTTTAGGTATTCTCGGCGGCATGGGACCTCTTGCAACAGCGGACCTGTTTACAAAGATTGTCACAATGACAAAAGCAGAAAGTGACCGTGAGCACATCCGCATTTACATAGACAACAACTCACAGATAACCGACCGCACAGCAGCAATTCTCCACGGCGGCGAAAACCCGCTGCCATATATGACCGAATCTGCACAAAAGCTGGAAGCTATCGGTGCGGACTGTATCATTATGCCCTGCAACACAGCACACTATTATCTGCCACAGCTGCAAAAGGCAGTAAATATCCCTTTTATCAGCATTATTCATCAGGCAGTCAAGGTGTCAAAACAGCGCTATCCGGGCTTAAAAGCGGGCATTCTTTCCACAACAGGCACACAGGATGCAAGGGTGTACTATGATGTGTTTACCGCTGAAGGTGTGGAGGTCGTTGAACCAAACGAAGAAGAACGCACAATACTGATGGATATTATTTACAATGGGGTAAAAGCAGGCAGAATTCCAACCGACCCGGCACCGTTTGAAAAGGTTTTGTCACAGATGGCACAGCGTGGCGCGGGTTATTTTGTGCTCGGCTGTACCGAACTCCCTGTGGCAGTGCAGTCACTGCAGCTTAAAAATGAATTTGTTGATGCTACAGCAGAGCTTGCAAAAGCGGCAATTGAGTTCTGTGGCTATACACCAAGATAATTGCAGCATATTGCAGCATCAATGACAAAAAGGCATTGGTGCTGTTTTGTTTTGTAAAATTTTAAACAGAGTGATTAAAATTCCAGTTTTTTCCTATACTGAAAGCATCAATAAAAAATGGAGTTTTAATCTATGAACAAAAAAGAAATTTCAGTTCTGGCGGCACTTGTTGTCACAGCGGTGTTTTCGGTGCTGTCAGCACAGATAAAAGAAGCACAGCACATAAGGGACAATACGCTGCGGCTGCACATCATTGCAAACAGCAATACCGATACAGACCAGAAATACAAACTGTATATAAAAGATGAAATTTTAAAAATGGATGAAATTCTGCCGTCAAAGGCAGAAAATATTGACCAGGCAGTTTCGCTGGTAAAGGGAAATCTGCCTGTTATAGAAAAACGGGTTAACGAACTGCTCAAAACACAAAATGCACCTTATACGGCAGTCTGTTCAGTGGAAAATTTTTATTTTGATACAACGCAGTATACCGATTTTGCACTGCCCAAAGGCGAATACACGGCACTGACAATACGTCTTGGAAAAGCACAGGGCAAAAACTGGTGGTGTGTGATGTATCCCGCCCTGTGCAGCAGCACCTTTGGAGAACTGGCAATGCAGGACAGCAGTGATTTTATAAAAACGCAAAAACCTGCGGCAAGGTTCAGGGTGGTGGAAATATACGAAGATATAAAAACCGCTTTGACTGGAAAAACCTGTGAAGAATATAAAAATATAAAGTAAACGTGAAATGACGGCAATGTAATATGAGGTGTGTCCGTTTGAGTAGAACCTTTCGTTGTAAAAAAAGTATCGGTGTGGTAATATAAAGCTGAAATTTTATTCTGTAAAGGAAAAATTATGGTTTGTAATTTATGTCCACGCAACTGCAATACCGACCGCAGCGCAAAGGTTGGTTACTGCAAAATGACCGATACTCTCAAAGTTTCCCGTGGGGCACTGCACTTTTGGGAAGAACCCTGCATATCGGGGGAAAATGGCAGCGGCACAGTGTTTTTTTCCGGCTGCAATATGGGCTGTGTTTACTGTCAGAATCAGGATATTTCCCACGAAGGCTTCGGCAAGGAAATAACAGTTGAACGCCTTGCGGAAATTTTCATTGAACTTGAAAAAAAATCTGCCCATAATATAAATCTTGTCACCCCAACACATTTTGCACCGCAGATTGTGCAGGCGGTTAAAATAAGCCGCAAAAACGGACTTTCAATTCCTGTGGTGTACAACACAAGCGGATACGAAAATGTGGATAATATCGAAAATTTAAAGGGCACTGTGGATGTTTTTCTGCCGGATTTCAAATATTTCTGCAGTGAAACGGCAAAAAAATATTCATTCTGTGCAGATTATCCGCAAATGGTAAAAAAAGCGATAGCACAGATGGTCAGACAGACAGGCCCCTGCGTGTTTGACAATGACGGAATGATACAGAAAGGTGTCATTGTCCGTGTGCTGGTGCTGCCGGGGCACACAGATGAAGCAAAGCAGATTATAGAATACCTGTACACTACCTATAAGGATGATATCTTTATCAGCATAATGAGCCAGTACACACCCTGCACAGACCTGCAAAAATACCCCGAAATCAATCGGAAACTGACACAGGAGGAATACGATGACGTCATTGACTTTGCAGTGGAACTGGGGTTGGAAAACGGCTTTGTGCAGGAGGGGGAATCCGCCAGCGAAAGCTTTATCCCACCGTTCAATCTGGAGGGAGTGTAGCTGAACAAGGCAACTTTTTTCTTGAAATTTACAAAACTTTGATATTCCGAAAATAAAACATAAACACCCGCCAAATCACTTCAGAGTGGTTTGGAGGGTGTGTTTTTGTATGTTTTGCAGAATATATTGCTGCCCCTGCCGATATAAATGAAATAGTAATCTGTTTAAAGCGGGGGTGTGCAGTTCTGAAAAAAGAGAATTCTTTTATAAAAGCGGGAGCAATACTGGCAGTATCGGGCTTTGTGGTCAAACTGCTCAGTGCCGCATATCGTATCCCTCTGACAAGAATGATGGGTGCAAGCCTTATGGGGCATTACAGCGCAGTACTGAATGTATTTATGCCCTTTTTTTCCGTTGCAACAGCGGGGATTACCCCTGCACTGTCACGCTTTACAGCTCAGCTTAATTCTCAGGGCGATGACAATGGAATATACCGCCTGTCAAGGCGGGCGCTCAGGCTTTATATATCAATTGCTGCCGTTACAAGCTGCTTTTATCTTGTTTTCAGCAAAATTTATGCACAGTATATCGGTGAAAATATCT
>JAGBFE010000175.1 GCA_018109965.1 Oscillospiraceae bacterium
AAGTACCTTGTCGGACGCACTCACACCCCAGTCGAACTTGGTGTTGCAGGGGAAAGGAAGTGATAAATCAGTGATTGTCACAGCTTTGTCGGTTGTGTTTTCAAATTCAAGCTTCCATAGACATTTGTCTTTTACAAGAGTATACACAGCAGTGGCTTTTAAAGGAAAATCTTTGCTTTCGTAGTGGATTGTAACCTTTTCACCCTGTGGCAATGTGTCAAAAACAGGTTCTCCCACCATTTCAAAAGCAGAGCCAACAGGCCCGTTTTCAGTTTCCACTACAGCCTCAAATGTACCAAAAGCCATACCGGGATAAACAAATTCGGTATCGCTTTTGCCAAAGGCAGCAGCCCCGGGGCGCAGGCTTGTCACAAAACCGTTCTCAAAATCAAGGCGGAACACGCCGTTGTCAAATAAAAATGTTGTTGCGGTTGTACTCATATACAGCCTCCTTAACATAAAACTGTTTTAAAATTCCAATATGAAATTATTGTAACATAAAAATATTTAAATTGATATATAAAAACAAAAATCTCCGCCACTGAGATGACGGAGACGGAATGTATATTTATCTGTGACAAAACACTGTCATATTATGGCCGTTTCGATTTTTGCATCGGGTGCAAGCACCTTGACATAGCGGCATATGGTGTCTATGCCTTTTTCGATGTTTTCCAACGGAATATCGGGTGTGCCGAAAACAGGGTACAACGCATAGCTGCTGTCCTGTTTTGCACAGGTGCGGCTGTCGGTGCCTGCAATAAGGCTGAAAATTATGCCTTTGTCATCTTTTGCGCAAAAATCATTTGGATTAGTGTGCAAAGTTCCGTGCATACCTTCAAAATCTTCTTTTTCGGCAGCAATATACAGCTGCACATCACCGTTTATGCTGTCAATGTCGTGGGCACCGGACAAAACAAAGGTGGTCATTTCGGCAAGAAAAGCAATTTCGGAAATCGGGTTGAAAGCAGGGAATGGCCTGTCTTTGAAGCATACCGATTCAAACTGCAGCATAACGGGGTAGGTTTTTTTGAACTTTTTAAAAAACTTTACATATGGGTTTTCACCAAATACAGCCTTGCGGTCATAGCTGGTATACTGTTCTTTCAATAATGCAATTTTACTGTCAACAAGACGGCGGAAAGCTGTAATATCCCAGGTATCTTTTGGCGGGAATTTTACTTCTACAATTCCAAAAGGGAAATTTTTGTCTTCAAAATCAGCAGATTTTATATAGTTTTTCATATATGTCACCCCGTTGTCATTCAAACATTAAACATTTAAATCTTTGCAGTTGTGATTGTTACATATGTATCATAACAAAAAACAGCACAAAAAAACAGCCCCTCTTGCGAGGAGCTGTAAATAAAATCTCTGTAATCCAACGATTAACGTTTGGAGAAAATCAAAACCCAGTAAAATAAAGGAAAATCGGCATTTTTGCAGTACGATTGGCTGTACACGAAAGTTAATTCACCGCACCTTAAAAACACCCGTGAGAATTGTGGTATTGAGAAAATCAATTATACCGCAAAGGAGATTTTACAATGAAAATTACCGAAAACAAAACAGATTTATGCAACATTTCTGAATGGGGTGAAACAGTAATTGGCAGGCGTTACAATATCGGCATGTGGGGCGAACGCCGCAGAGAGTATCTTAAAAATCACAGGAAGGCACTGTACAATCATTATCAAATGAATTTAACATTACTGCAGCACCTTGAAGATACAGAACAGCAGGCACAGCAACTGTACGAAACACTGATTAAGCAACTGGCTGAAAAAGAGAATGTCACAGAACAGCTTAAAGCCAAAAATCAGATGGAGTGGGTAAGACGGATGAATAACATAAGGCAGAGAGCAACGGAGATTGTTTATAATGATATTATATATAAATGATCTGACATACGAATTTATATAAAACTTTGATAAAATTGCAACCCCACGGAAATAAACCGTACTATATAAACAGAAGGCCTTTTAAACAGGAAAGGAGGTAATGGTATGGACGACCTGCACATTGTCAGTTTGTATTTGAAAAGAGACGAGCAGGCGCTGAAAGAGACAGATGACAAATATAGACGACTGTGCTTTTCCATCGCGAAAAACATCCTTGCAGACACTGAGGATTGCCGTGAATGTGTAAATGATACATATATGGCGGTGTGGAACAGTATTCCGCCCAAC
>JAGBFE010000176.1 GCA_018109965.1 Oscillospiraceae bacterium
ATACAAGACACTGACAGTTTTGTTTTGATTTTAAAATACTTGTGCAAAAGCAACTTTGACTGCCTGTTTACACAGCTATTTTATTTATACAGGCATATGCAAAAACAATTCAGAATTATATAATGCAAACAAAAAGAACAGACCTGCTTTAAGGTCTGTTCTTTTTAAATAGGAGACAACAGAAATATGAACAAAATTCCTGTTACTTTTAATAATTTTCATCAAATGCTTTTGTGATAAAGGACGCATCAAAACTGTCCCTTGCAAAAAGCGGCAGTTTTTCCAACGGCGCATCAACGGTGATATACTGACCACCGTTATATTTTTGGCCGCTCCATACATCTGTCCATTCAGCACCCTGTGGCAGGTATACTGTTTTCTCTCGCTGTTTGTAGTCACTGACAGGGCAGACAAGAATTTTGTCACCGAACATAAAGCTGTCCTCCACATCCCAGGCGGTTTTATCGTCAGGGAATTCATAGAACAGCGGACGGATAACAGGGTCGCCATCTGTATGTGCTGTTTGCATTATCTGTGTGATGTAAGGCTTCATAGCTTCACGGATAAAGAGATACGGTTTGAGAATTTTATACACTTCTTCGCCATAGCTCCACACTTCATTCGGTGAGCCGGAACCGCATTTTTCGCCGCCCACAAGGCCTGTTCCCGGGAATTTTGGCTGTCTGTCACCGTGGAGACGCATTACCGGGCAGAAGGTACCGTACTCAAACCAGCGGATAAGCAGTTCTTTAAATTCAGGGTCGTTGACATTGCCGCCAAAGAAGCCGCCAATGTCGGTTGTCCACCAAGGAATACCGCTCATTGCCATATTAAGTCCTGCACAAATCTGCTGTTTGAAGCTGTCAAAGCTGCTTCGCACATCACCCGACCACACAAGTGTGCCGTATTTCTGACTGCCTGCCCAGGCACAGCGGATAAGGTTTAAAATTTCGGTTTCACCTTCTGCTGCTCTGCCTTCGTAGAAGCCCTGTGCATATCTGCTTGGATAGATATTGCCGCTTTGAACAACAGGGCCGATGGAATAACGGTAGTTTTCAAAGTCGTACACTTCAAATTCCGGTTCGGCTTCGTCAAGCCAGAAGATGCGCACGCCTTTGTCATAGTAGTTTTTCTTTGCTTTTTCCCATACATATCTGCGTGCATCGGCATTTGTGGCATCAAAAGGAATGCTGTTGCCGATGTAGGTGTGGGAGAATGGCAAACCGCGTTCGCTTGTAACAAGATAACCGTTTTCACGCATTTCGCGGTAGTTTTCGCTTTTATCTTCAATAAACGGCCAGATGGAAACCGCCACCTGTGTGCCCATATCGTTGATTTCCTTTATCATTGCATCAGGGTCCGGCCAGAACTTTTCGTTAAAGCGGAAGTCCCCAAGGAACGGCCAGTGGAAAAAGTCCACTACGATAACGTCCAGCGGCAGTCCGCGTTTTTTGTATTCCCGTGCAACCTCCAGCAGTTCTTCCTGGGTGCGGTAACGCAGTTTGCACTGCCAGAAACCCATTGCGTTCTGCGGCATCATTGGTGTTTTGCCCGTTGCTGTGGCATACTGCTGTTCTATCTCTTTTGGGGTATCCCCTGCACAAATCCAGTAGTCAAGGAATTTTGTGCTGTCGGCAGTCCACAGTGTCACATTTTTTGCAAAGGTTGCTCTGCCGTGGGCAGGATTGTTCCATAAAAAGCCATAGCCGTGACTGGACACATAAAAAGGCACCGATGCCTGACTGTTGCGGTGTGCCAGTTCAATTTCGCAGCCTTTGAGGTCCATAATTGACTGCTGATACTGGCCCATACCATAGATTTTTTCATCCTTCACAGGTTCAAAACGTGCTGTAAGTGTATAATCACCGCCAACGATAGGTTTGAATTCCCTTGCATCAATCAGCAGTGCAGTGTCATCCAGCCAGTGCTCTTTAAGCAGCTGTTTGCCGTTCTGATTGTAAAATGTGATTTTGCCGTATTTGTTTAAAACCGCCTTGATTTTGCCGTTGGTTATTGTGTGACAGTCTTCATTTTTTTCGATTGAATACTCACATTTTTCGGCATCGATAAGCGCCCATTTTTCGTCCGGGTATGCACCGTGCATCGCAGCACGCACCCTGAAAGCGTTTTTGCCCCAGGGTTCGATTTTTACAAACTGGCCTTCGCGGTTAAAGCCGATTGCATTTTTTATATCAAGAAACATAGTTGCTCCTTTTCTGTTTACAGGTTTGTCAAAGCTTTAAAACTGTCTTTGAGTGCAGGATAAAGCTGTGTGAACACCTTGTAAACCCTGTTGTATTTTTCGCTGTTTATCTGCTGTGGCTGGTGGATGTCTTTTTCTTTGATAATCACATCACAGGCATCCTGTACGGTTTTGTATTCCCCCGTGCCAACCATTGCAAGAATAGCCGCGCCAAGTGCTGCGCCCTGATTGGATGTCAGGGTTTTAACCTTTAGGTCAAACACATCTGCCAGCATCTGACGCCACAGCGGTGATTTGCTGCCGCCGCCGCAGGCCGCCATATCGGTGAGAGGTACATTCATCTGTTTAAGTACTTCAACACAGTCACGGAGTGAGTATGTAACCCCCTCCATAACAGCGCGTATCATATGTTTTTTACCGTGCATAACCGCAAGGCCTGCAAAGGTGCCGCGGGCATTGTTGTCAAGATGAGGTGTGCGCTCGCCGTTGAGATAAGGCAGATAAATCAGCTTGTCACATCCGATATCAACGCTTTCTGCCTCTTTGTCCATAAGCACATATGGGTCTATGCCAAGCTTTTCAGCTTCGGCCATTTCTTCGCCGCAGAAATTGTCGCGATACCATTTGAGGGACAGGCCTGCTGCCTGGGTAACTCCCATTACATGCCACTGACCGGGCACAGCACAGCAGAAAGTGTGCACGCGGCCTGCTTTGTCGATTTCCATTTTTGAGGTATGAGCAAAAACCACGCCGCTTGTACCGATTGTGGTAAACGCCTTTCCGTCACTGACAACACCTGTGCCAACTGCCGCGGCGGCATTGTCACCGCCGCCGCCTACAACAGGTGTGCCTTTGCAAAGGCCTGTCAGCTGTGCTGCAGTTTCGGTAATATATCCCGTAACCTCCACACTTTCATAAACAGGAGAAAGGAGATTTTTGTCGATATCCAGTTTTTCCAGCACTTCATCCGACCAGCAGCGGTTTGCAATGTCAAGCAGCTGCATGCCGCTGGCATCGGAAACTTCGGTGGCAAAAACATCACAGAGTTTGTAGCGGATATAATCCTTTGGCAACAGAATTTTGCAGCATTTTGCATAATTCTGCGGCTCGTTGTTTTTAACCCACATTATTTTTGATGCAGTAAAGCCGCTGAGTGCAGGGTTTGCTGTTATTTCGATCAGCCTTTCCTTGCCCACAAGCTGTGTTATCTGTTCGCACTCTTTGCCGGTGCGGGTGTCACACCACAGAATTGCAGGGCGGATAACCTCGCCGTTTTCGTCCAGCATTACAAGGCCGTGCATCTGCCCCGAAAAACCAATGC
>JAGBFE010000177.1 GCA_018109965.1 Oscillospiraceae bacterium
ATATTATCTTCTGAGTACTCAATTTCTGAAGAATAAAGGCGTGCAAATTCAGCAATATCTTCAACAGACAGTGAACCGTTTTTGCTGTAATGCACAGCGCACAGACTGCGAATAATAAAGTAACTCTGCACCGAAAATGCAACACGTTCCCACAGTCTGTCATCATCAAGGCTGTCTGCAAGATGACGATAAATGAAATAGCATAACAACTGTTCAAGAGCGTTTGACACTTTTTCAGTTTCAGGCACAATCAGCTGTGTTTCATCAGTATTTTTCAGCTGATGCAAAATCACAGTCCATTCATTATCCAATCTTTCCAGCGAAAGATAAATATCTGCCCATTCCGATAACGTTTTTTTCGGCATAACAACATCACAAAACTCCAGCACATTTTTTACTCTGTTATCAACTGATAAAGTTCTGTCTGTTAGAAATTCAAAAATTTGTTCTCTTACATTAAGGAATTCCTCTTCTTCTGGATACAAATTTTCTTCTCCGTCATTTTCTATACAAAACAGCTTAATTTTTTCTTTTTGCGACAGTATAAGTAATACAGCGGCTTCACAGCACATACCTACACCGATTTCGGTACGGTCGGAGTAAAAGTTGCGAAACCTTGGATGGTCGTCGCATATCTGGCAAAGTGCCCCATCTCCAAGCTGTGAAATAATATCACACAGTCCATTTTCATTTAAAAACGGGCATCGTTCATCCTTGGAAAGGATAAAATGTGCGGTTTCATCTTCAAAAGCTATATTGCTTTTTAATCTTGCTCCAAGACATCCTTCAATGGTTTTATAGAATTCAATAGTGTCATCATCAATATCAATTTCCCAGCCTATACAGCAACTGTGCTGACATTTGTCTGCTATACATACAAATTGTGTATAATAATCAGGTGCATAAAGTTTCATATACAGTCTCCAAAAAACATTATAAATTCATTTTACCATATAATGTCGCAAAAAGACTATTCAATTGACAAAAATAATAAAATATTATATTATATATTCTACAGCAAAATTCCGGGAGGTGGATAGAATATGTCAATAACTGTCAACAGACAGGCAAGGCACGAATATTTTGTGCTTGAAACATATGAGTGCGGCATTGAATTGTTCGGTACCGAAATCAAATCTATCCGCAATGGCTCGGTAAACCTTAAAGAGTCCTGGGCTGATATCCAGAACGGCGAGGTTTTTGTGTACGGTATGCACATCAGCCCGTACGAAAAAGGCAACATTTTTAACCGTGACCCTTTCCGTGTGCGCAAGCTTTTGCTGCACAAAAAGGAAATCAACAAGCTTTTGGGCAAAATCAAACAGGATGGTCTGACTTTGATTCCACTGTCTTTGTATTACAAAGGGCAGCGTGTTAAGCTTGAACTTGGACTTTGCAAAGGTAAAAAGCTGTACGATAAGCGCGAGGATATTGCAAAACGCGATGCAAAACGCAATATGGACCGCGCAATGAAGGATTTTAACAGAAGATAATCCGCTATAAATTCCGCAAAAATGTATTCCCTTACATTTCACATATGGGGGTGTACTTCTGGTTTCGACAGGGAGTTTGCAGTGGGAGCAGCAAGTAGTGGTGGGATAGCACTTAAATCATCTCAAAAAAATAAACGCTAATCGTAACGAATTAGTAGCTGCTTAATTAAAGCAGCCGTCTTGCCCGGTTTTCTATCGGTCGGGGTCAAGGCGTCACGCAGATAGAGCCCGTGAACGAGCTTAAGCTTTGCGGCTTGTCACGCATTTATGAAGCTACCGATTATCCGGCCTGTTTGTCGGCTTGGGTATGAGGGAATGTTGTAGATAAACTAAACTTGTAGATACTGCCATGAATTACTTTTTGGACACGGGTTCGACCCCCGTCACCTCCACCATTTAAAAGCCTTGAAAACTGGCTGTTTTAGCCACTTTCCAGGGCTTTTATTTTTTTATAATATGTAATTGACCACACTTTTGACCACACTATAGAACAACAGCCCCGAGGATTAGTCCCCGGGGCTGTTGTTTTATTCGTTCAAATATTTTTATGTTTTGATATTTATATGCTATTTATTCGCTGTTTTTTATTTATATATCTGTAAAACACAAGACACAGCAAAATCTGCACAAATGTTGAAGACGGTGTTGCCAGACCGATGTGGAACAAAGTTGCAGATGGTATGCGGCTTATAAGCAGCACAACAGGCACTCTGACCGCCAGTGCACCGACAAGGCCCTGTATCATAACAAACAAAGTGTTACCACAACCATTGTAGTAACCTACAAAACAAAACATAAATGATGTGAAGAAGGTATCCACTGCATATGCTTTTAGATACTGATGCGCCTGATATATAACATCAGGTTCTTTGGTAAAAATCATAGCCAGAAGGTCCCCTCTGACAAATGTAAATGTACCGATAAAAAGTGCAACACAGAAAGAAGAAAGTATGCCGTATTTAAGTGCTGATTTTGCTCTTGAAAGTTCACCTGCACCAATATTCTGTGCAACAAAAGCTGACATTGACTGCGAAAAGGCTGACGGAACCAGCATAATAAAAGCACATACTTTTTCGGCAACGCCAACGCCTGCAGACGCAACCACATCTATACCGTTTACCACTGTCTGTATAACTACAAATGATATACCTACCAGAAATTCCTGCAATGCAATCGGTGCCCCAAGTTTAAACTGTTTTGCAATATAGTGCATATCAAAACGGATAAATTCTTTGCGAAATTCAAACGGCAGTTGTTTTTTTACAACAACCGCAACGGAACATATTACACTTACTGCCTGCGCCATAATAGTGGCTATAGCAGCACCTGCCGCACCAAGGCCAAAACAGGCAACAAAAATCAGGTCTCCCACAATGTTTACCACACAGGCGATGCTGACTGTAACAAGAGGTGTTTTTGCATCCCCTATACCGCGGAATACTGCACCGACAAGATTGTACATTGTAACAAAAATCATACCGATACCGCAAATTCTTATATACTGTGCTGTCTGTGTGT
Organism: Oscillospiraceae bacterium; assembly: GCA_018109965.1. The sequence goes on from JAGBFE010000177.1 coordinate 3,012, forward strand.
ACGCTTCCTGCGGTGTATGAAGCAGTTCTGTCAGAAAGTTTGTGAACACAACCATAATAACAGTTGCAATAGCTGCCATCACCGCAAACATTGCAACTGCAGCACCTATCGCCTTGCCTGCTGCTTCTCTCTGCTGCATACCAATTTTTCTGCCTACATAAACGGTAACCCCCATAGCAAGACCAACAATAACCATAGTTATTGTCTGTACTACAAGGCTGCCTGTTGCAACCCCCGAAATATCTGCAGTAGTTGCAAACTGACCTACAATAAGAAGATCCACACCGCCATACAGTGACTGCAGAAACATTGCTGCAAACACCGGTACCGCAAATTTTATGAGTGTTGTAAACACATTGCCTTTTGTTAATGAAAGGTTGTTATCCATATTTCCCCCCAAATAAAAAAACCGGTAAAGCAAACAGATGTTTCAATCTGCAGCCTTATCCAGCTTGACATTTCCCGCGAATGTTTTGCCCTCCGAGCTATCAAAATAATTATATCACAATACAAATTTAAAGACAACCACCTTTGGTTTATACGTCATTCATTTTTCAGCTTTGATTATTACCATCATTATTTCCTTGATGAATAAATAACTTTGATGTATATTTGATGTATAAAAAACATATGATAAAAGACAGTATATTTCAGTTATCGACTGAAATATACACTTCAAAAGAGGGTTCAATGATAAAACGACTTTATCCTTATGGCAAGAAAAAAGCATTCAACATTACATATGATGACGGGGTATATCAGGATATCCGTTTTGTTGAGCTTTTAAACAAATACAATATAAAAGGCACATTCAATCTTAATTCCGAACTGATGTATCAGCAGTTTGAATGGATACACGAAAACGGAATGGTTATAAAACGTCTGCCTGCTGAAACCGTTGTCGATTTATATAAAAATCACGAGGTTGCAAGCCATACACTGACACATCCGTATATGCACAATATGTCAGAAAGCGAAGTAATGCAGCAGATGCAGCAGGACAAGGAGAATCTTGAACAGCTTTTTGACAGAAAAATCTGCGGATTTGCAGTACCATTTGATTTTTACAGCAATGTGATTGCAGACTGTGCACAAAAGTGCGGTTTTGAATATGCAAGATGCTCGGAAGAAATTTTTTCATATACTCCGCCCGAAAATTATTATTGGTGGGCTGCAGGTGTTTTTCATCTGAATCCGCAGTTTGAACAGTTCGTAAATAATTTTTTTGAAAGCGAAGAAGAACTTGCACTGTGTCAGATTGTGGGACATTCCTACGACCTTGATGCTGAAAACATGTGGGAAACAATGGAAAATCTTTTGAAACGGATATCAGAAAACAGCGATATCATTTCAATGACCAATATTGATATTGTAAGGTATCTTAAAGCTATGAGAAGTGCGGTTATAACTGAAAATTTTGTTGAAAACAACACAGATACAGAATTATGGTTTGAAGTAAACAGCAATATTGTTGCAGTAAAACCATATACTGTTTTTAGCATATAATTATGTAAAGCTAAACACGCAAAAAAGGCACGCCGGAAAGCGTGCCTTTAGTTTTGTTGGTATACAGATTAAACAACTGATGGTTCGAGAAGAAGTTCGCCTGTTTTGTAACGTTCCTGGCTGAACATCTTGATATCCATAGTGTCGCTCTGACCTGTGATGTGGTTGGCAACAAGAATAGCAACTCTTGGAGCAACCATGAAGCCGTGACCGGAGAAGCCACATACGGAGTAGAAGCCTTTTGCTTCTTTTGCTTCGTCGATAACAGGGTTGCGGTCAGGTGAAAGGTCGTACTGACCTGCCCACTGACGAACAACTTTGAGTTTGCGGAGAATTGGAAGTGCTTCACACATAACAGCACAGTTCTGTTCAAGGAACTGCCAGCTGGATTTGAAGTTGAAGCTTGGTTCTTCTCTTGGACCGATACCCATTACAAAGCTGCCGTGTGGTGTCTGCTGTACATAGTAACCGCGGTGGAAGGACATAACCATACAGTCAATCAGTGGAGCAACAGGTTCTGTTACAAGAGCCTGATGACGTTCTGATGTAACAGGGATATCTTCGCCAACCATTGCAGCCAGCATTGGAGCGTAAACATTTGCACAGTTGATAACTTTTTTAGCTTCAAAGTAGCCTTTTGTTGTTTCAACGCCTGCAATGTTGCCGCCTACTGTACGGAAACCTGTAACTTCTGTGTAAGTAAGGAATTCAACTCCCATACGTTTTGCACCCTGTGCATAAGCCTGTGTGCAGTGGAATGGGTCTGCGTGACCGTCTTTCTGGTTGAATGTTGCACCGAACATACCTTCTGTGTTGAGGTATGGAACGATTTCTTTAGCTTCTTTAAGGTCAACAGCACGGGATTCGATACCCAGTTTGTGCTGAACTTCCAGGTTTTTCTGGAACTGTGCCCATTCTTTTTCTGTGTAAGCTACAAGGAGGTAGCCGCCCTGATGGAGACCTACGCTGTGGTTGTAGCCTGTGTATTCTTCGAGGTTTTCGAAGATATGTGTACTTTCAAGAGCAATGCGGGCATTGAGTTCAGAACCCCACTGCTGACGGATACCTGCACCGCAACGGCCTGTTGCGCCTGAAGAAAGGTAACCTTTTTCCACAACCAATACATCTGTAACGCCGCGTTTTGCAAGTTCAAAAGCAATTGAACAGCCAACGATACCGCCGCCTACGATGATAACTTCATAGCCTTTTTTCATTATTTGTTGCCTCCTTCCGCATAAGCGTCAGCCAGTGCACCCATGCTGATAGGTTTTACCGGTGGACGGAATGTTGTCATGAGGACTTCTTCCATTGGAACACCATAATAGTTGGAAAGTTCCTGTGCAATGAGCATACGGCATGTACGGCCCTGACATGGACCCATGCCTGCACGTGTAACACGTTTGATTTCATCTATTGTGCAATAGCCGTCTTCGATGCATTTGAGAATTGTTTCTCTTGTCAGATCTTCGCAACGGCAAAGGAGAGTATTGTTATTGTCCATCTTTATAACCTCCTACTTTAATACTGCGAACTTCCATAGCAAGTTCTTTTGGTACAGCAAGACTGATAACCCATGTCATATTTTTCTTGCCGCCGGAGAATGTCTGAACAACCGGGAACCAGCCCAGTTCTTTGCCTTCACGGTCAAGGCCGCAAACAATCTGGCCTTTCTGTGGAACCGGCAGATATTCAAATGGCAGTTTTACAAGAGCTTCTGTTTCGCTGTATGTTTTGTCTACAACAAAAATTGCAAGACCAGGACATCTTGTGATGCAAAGACCACAGCCGTTGCAGCTGTCAAAATCAACTACTGGAACTTCGTTGATGTCCGGTTCAACTTTGATTGCTTTTTTAACACATGCTTTTGTACATGGGTTGCAAGGGATTTTCTGGAAGCATTCAACGATTGCTACAGGGCCCTTTGCAAAACGTTCCTCGGAAGGAGTTACGCCCATGATATCTTCTTTTGTAGGAATACCGTTCTGATATAACATAGCTTATTTTCCTCCCTTCACTTCTTCATACAAAGCTTCAGATTTTTTGATACCTGCAAGAATTCTTTCGCCTGCAGGACCTGAACGCAGTTCAGCCAGTTCTGCTGCTGCGTCAGCTTTGAGAACTTTTGCTTTTTCAACTTCGTAGCCAAGGCTTTCAGCTGCTGCATAACCTGCAAGACGGCCTTCAACCATAGCGGAGGAAGCTTCTTCAACACCTGAAACGTCGCCTGCTGCATAGATGCCTTCTACTGTAGTTTCAAGGTTTTCGTTTGTAAGTGGCACGTGACCGGAAAGTTCACGGATAAATCTCATTTCACAGCCTGCCTGCCAGCAGAGTTCTGTAAGTGGAGAAAGACCAACAGCAAGACAGAGAGTATCACATTTGATATCCTGTTCTGTGCCTGGAATCTGCTGCCATTTTTCGTCAAGCTCACAGATGATAACGCCTTCAAGTTTGCCGTCGCCGTAAGCTTCTTTAACTGTGTGTCTTGTAAGAATTGGCACACCTGCACGTGCAATTTTAGAAGCGTGAACAAGATAACCGCCGATTCTTGGACCTGCTTCGAGAACAGCTGCGATTTCAACGCCTGCCTGCATAAGCTGGTAAGAAACGATAAGACCGATGTTGCCTGCGCCAACCATAAGTACTCTTTCAGCAGGTTTTACGCCTGCAACGTTCATCAGAGTCTGTACAGCACCTGCGCCGTAGATACCTGGGAGGTCGTTGCCAGGGAATGCAAGGAATTTTTCGGATGCGCCTGTTGCAACGATAATCTTTTTAGGGTTAACTTTAACGTGTTTTTCGCCTACGAGAACTGTTACGATGCCGTCTTCGTAGATACCGAGAACTGTTGAATCTGTCCAGATTTCGATATTAGGGTCATTAACTGCATTTTCAACCAGCATCTGACCAATGTGGATACCACGGTCACCTGCATACTGTTTTTCGGAACCAAAGAATTTATGTGTCTGTTTTACAAGCTGACCGCCTGGAACGTCGTCTCTTTCACAAACGAGAACTTTTGCACCAAGGGAAGCTGCTGCTGTTGCTGCGCACAAACCAGCTGGACCGCCGCCGATAACGAGAACTTCTACATCTCTAATCATCCTGGATAACCCCCTTTCCTTTCTGTTCTTCAACTTTCATACCTGCTTTAACCTTTGTTACGCAAACGCGAACATTAGGCTGACCGTCAACTGTCATAAAGCAGGATGAACAGTTACCGATTGCACAGAACAAACCTCTTGGTCTGTGCAGTTCAGGGCTGTGGCCAAGTGTGCGAACGCCTGCTGCGTGGAGAGCTGCAGCAATTGTTTCCTCTGTGTAGCCTACAACTTCCTGACCGTTGTAGTAGAAAGTAACTTTTTCCCCTCTGTTAAATTCTAAGATGGGGTGTTCTTGAAGTCTCATACTTCTCCTTCCTTTCTTGTTAATGATTTATTTGCTCTGTTTTTATTTTCAAGTGCCATACGGCGATACTGATTTGGTGTCATACCCACCAGACCGCTGAATGCACGGATAAACGCAGAACTGTCTTTATAGCCGACCTGCAAAGCCACATCGATTACGCGATACCGTGTTGTTGTCAGAATCTCCTTGGCTTTTTCAATACGGACTATTTTTAAATAATCACTGGGTACGCACCCTGTTTTCTTTTTAAACCAGCTGGTAAAATAGGAAACATTGTAGTTTTCTATGGCAGCAAGTTTTGTGATGCTGATTTCATCAGCGTAGTTTTCGTGTATGTACTGCAAGGATGGCAGACGATACTGTTCAACAAACTTGTCATACAGATAATAATAAAGATATCTGAGTGATTCATTGTTGGTGAAATTGCGGTTTTCCACCTCGTACCTGATAAGAGTGATAAGGGGAGCCAGATTTTCGTTGATTTCCAGTATGGAATTTTCAGTAAGAAAAACAAGGTCAATCGACTTTATCATTTCTTCCGGCACATCCAGCACAAGAACATTGCCTGTGCTTTCCATTGTATGTACAGTGTTTGGCGGAATAAAACAGATCTGTCTGGATGTGAGATTGTACTGCTGATTTTCAAAGCTTACGCAACAAGACCCCGCAATAACAATAATGATATGACCATGGCTGTGCTGACCGTTGTTGACCTTCTGCTGTGCAGTTACTATATATCCGGATATAAATGCCATCCCTGACGTTTCCTTTCTGTTGCAGACAATTTGTCATACCTAAATATTAGCATATTCACAAACACAAAAATATGCCGATTTTCATATATAATTATACCTTATCTTGCAATTTAAGGTCAATATCCGCATTTTTATCAAAATAAAAATTTAACAATGTTTTGAGTGTTCTTTTTTGTGGATGTTGCACACATTTCTATCCGTCCGTTAAAACATTTTGTTGCTTATGTTTTGCTGTCAATTTTAATATTTTATCAGACAAAAATAATAAAAATCATTTTGGGATAAAATATCTGTATTGTATATATGCCGTTTTTCACATCAATATATTTAAAGTCAAAACAGCACATTTTTGTGATTTTTGCAACAAAAACACAAAAAAGCAGTAAAAAAACATCATATGATTTATTTACATATAAATATTGCTGATGTAAAATTATAAACAAGAATTTAAATGTACGTTTGTATTATCATCTATGTCATATTATCGACACGCAATTTCATATTGCAAAAATATTCACACAATATGTGAATATCTACTTTGTTTTATTCACTTTTGCGAATAAATATAATGATTTTATTTATAAATTATCAGCACAAGCAAATCTTATGCTTAAATATTTTAATGTAATTAACATATAATCCCTTTCCGAAAGGACACATCATTATGGCACATACAAAAAAAGTGATAATGCTTGGCAACGAAGCCATTGCCCGCGGTGCTTTTGAAGCAGGTGTTAAAGTTTCGGCTGCTTATCCGGGCACACCAAGCACCGAAATAAGCGAATACCTTGTGCAGTATAAGGACAGTCTTTACTGTGAATGGTCACCAAACGAAAAGGTTGCTGCAGAGGTAGCCCTTGGTGCTTCCATTGCAGGCAGCAGAGCTATGGCCTGTATGAAACACGTTGGTTTCAACGTTGCAGCAGACCCTGCATACAGCATATCCTACATAGGTGTAAACGGTGGACTTGTTTTTGTTGTTGCCGATGACCCGGGACTTTACAGCAGTCAGAACGAACAGGACACAAGAATGGTTGCCCGTGCGGCAAAACTGCCTGTGCTTGAGCCAAGTGACAGTGCCGAGGCAAAAGAGTTTACAAAACTTGCTTTTGAAATAAGTGAAACGTTTGACCGTCCTGTTGTGCTGCGTATCACAACAAGGCTTGCACATTCGCAGGGTATTGTGGAACTGTGTGACCCTTGCACCGACACCGACAAGCCTTACATAAAAAATATCGGCAAAACCGTTATGATGCCAAGCAATGCAAAACCACGTCACGCTGTGATTGAACAGCGCAATTCAGAACTTGCACTGGCCGCAAACACTATGCTGATAAACAAAGCTGAAATGGCAGGCACAGAAATCGGTGTTATCACCAGCGGCATACCTTATCAGTATGTAAAAGAAGCTCTGCCTGATGCTTCTGTGCTGAAACTTGGTATGGTTAATCCATTGCCAAAAGAACTTATCTTTGATTTCGCCTCAAAGGTTGACAGGCTGTATGTTATTGAAGAACTTGACCCTGTTATTGAAGAACAGGTCAAAGCCTGGGGCATTGATGTTGCCGGCAAAGAACTGTTCTCTGTTTTGGGCGAATACAGCGCCAATATGATAAAAAAAGCTGTTCTCGGTGATGAAACTGAAACTGCACAGCCTGCACAGGCTCCCGGCAGACCTCCTATTCTCTGCCCCGGCTGTCCTCACCGCAGTGTTTTCCACACATTGAAAAAACTTGGACTGCACGCCGCAGGCGATATCGGCTGTTACACCCTTGGTGCTGTTGCACCGCTCAATGTGGTTGACACCTGTGTATGTATGGGTTCCAGCATTTCCAGCCTGCACGGTATGGAAAAAGCAAAAGGCAAGGAATTTATAAAGGATTGGGTTGCTGTTATCGGCGATTCCACCTTTATGCATACAGGTGTAAACAGCCTGATGAATATGGTATACAACAGCGCCACAGGCACGGTTATCATTATGGACAACTCCACAACAGGTATGACAGGACATCAGGACCACGCCGCAACAGGCAAAACCCTGCAGGGTGATGCGGCATATGCAATTGATATTCCAAACCTCTGCAAAGCTATCGGTGTAAAAAATGTTGTCAGTGTAAACGCGTTTGACCTTGAACTGCTTGAAAAGACAATAAATGAAGAGCAGGAAAAGGATGAAGTATCTGTAATTATCACCAAAACACCTTGTGTGCTGCTGACCAAAGGCAAAAAACCTGTTTGTATTGCAGACAGCGAAAAATGCAGAAAATGCGGTCTGTGTTTAAAACCAGGCTGCCCTGCAATCACCATACAGTCTGACGGAACGGTAAAAATCGATGACACAATGTGTACAGGCTGCGGTCTTTGTGCAAAACTGTGCAAATTCGGTGCAATAGAACTTGTCAGGGAGGGCTGATGATATGACAACAAAAAATATTATGATAGTCGGCGTTGGCGGACAGGGCACTCTCCTTACAAGCCGCATCCTTGGCGGGCTTGCAATCGGCGCAGGATATGATGTAAAACTTTCCGAAGTTCATGGTATGGCACAGCGCGGCGGCAGTGTTGTAACCTTTGTTCGCTATGGTGAAAATGTATATGAACCTATTGTGGAAGAAGGACAGGCTGATATAATTATCGCATTTGAAAAACTGGAAGCACTGAGATATGCACATTTCCTTAAAAAAGGCGGTGCGATAATTGTTAACGACTGGCGCATTGACCCAATGCCCGTTGTTATCGGCAAAGCCGAATATCCTGAAAATATAATTGAAAATCTGAAAAAAGAACACAATGTATATTCCATAAGTGCAATGGATGAAGCAAAAAAACTTGGTAATCCAAAAACTTTCAATCTTGTTGTACTTGGTGCTGCAGCACAGCATATGGATTTCAGTGTTGAACAATGGCACAGTGTTATCGAAAACACTGTACCGTCAAAAACAGTTGAAATAAACAAAAAAGCTTTTAATGTGGGTTATAATTTGGCAACAGAATAGGCTCGCTTTGATAAAAAAGAAAAGAGGAAAAGAAAAATGGCAAAAGTATCTTTGGAAAACTGGTCAGAAAAAATCCGCGACCCCGAAATCGAGTGTATGAGCCGCGAAGAAATGAAAGCACTGCAGAGTGAACGACTTGTAAAACAGGTTAAAAATGTTTATGAAAATGTAGCCTTCTACCGAAAAAAAATGGATGAAGCAGGTGTTAAACCCGAAGATATCAAGAGCATTGATGACATTGGCAAGCTTCCGTTCACAACAAAAGAAGATCTGAGAGAAAACTATCCGTTTGGTCTTCTTGCTGTGCCACAGAGCAAAATCGCCCGTGTGCAGGGTACATCCGGCACAACAGGCAAACTTACACTTGCCTCCTACACAGAAAAGGACGTTGATGTGTGGGGTGAATGTGTGGCAAGAGCTTTGACAATGGCAGGACTTACAGAAGAAGATAAGCTCCACGTTTGCTACGGTTACGGCCTGTTCACTGGCGGTATGGGTCTTGACCTTGGTGCACGTGCACTGGGCTGTATGTCCATCCCTATGTCCTCCGGCAACACACAGCGCCAGCTGATGTGTATGGAAGACTTTGGTGCAACAGCATTTGCCTGTACCCCATCCTATGCAATGTATCTTGCTGAAGCAGCAAAAGAAGCAGGCATCGTGGAACGTCTGCAGCTTAAAGCAGGTATCAACGGTGCTGAACCATGGACAGATGAAATGCGCCATCAGATTGAAGATACTCTCAATGTAAACTGCTTTGATATTTACGGTCTTTGCGAAATCACAGGTCCAGGTGTTGCCTGCGACTGTATCCACCACAAAGGTCTCCATGTTTATGAAGACCATTTCTTCCCTGAAATTCTGAATCCTGTTGACCACACACCTTGTGCTGAAGGCGAAACAGGCGAACTTGTTTTTACAACACTTTCCAAGGAAGGTATGCCACTTATCCGTTACAGAACAAAAGACCTTACAAGCATTGAATACGGCAAATGTGAATGCGGCAGAACACTGCCACGTATCCAGAAATTCAAAGGACGTACCGATGATATGAAAGTTATCCGCGGTGTTAACGTATTCCCTACTCAGGTGGAAGCTACATTGTTGTCTGTGGGCGAAGGTGTTGCACCACACTATATGATGGTTGTGGACCGTGAAAACAACCTTGACGTACTCACTGTTATGGTTGAAGTTGATGAAAAATACTTCTCCGACGAAATCCGCAAGCTTGATGCACTCAAGCAGAAGATTGAAGCCGCACTCAGACAGGCACTTGGTCTGGCTGTTAAAGTTAAACTCTGTGAACCAAAAACAATCCAGAGAAGCGAAGGCAAAGCAAAACGTGTAATTGACAACCGCAATCTGTAAGGAGGTAAATAATATGAGTTACACAATCCATCAGTTATCAGTATTCCTGGAAAATAAAGAAGGCCGCCTTGACAGTGTTCTCAAAACACTTGGTGCGGGTGATGTAAACATTGTAGCACTCAGCCTTGCAGACAGTTCTGAATACGGTATGCTGCGCATGATAGTTTCAGAACCGGAAAAAGGTGTTATGGTGCTTAAAGAAGCAGGATATATGGCAATGCTTACAGATGTTATTGCCCTGCGTGTGCCTCACGCAGCAGGCTCTCTCAGCAAAGCACTGCACGCCATTATGGAAACAGGTGTAAACATTGAATATATGTACGCCTTTGCAAATGGCGAAGATGCTTCTGCCATTCTCAAATGCAACGATGCCGACAAAGCTGCCGATGCACTGCATGCTGTAGGTTTTGACCTTTATGACGCAGAAGAAGCATATCATAAAAACATAATTTAAAATTAAACTTTGCAACAAATCGGGCAGGTCTGTAACCAGTTACAGACCTGCTCGCAGTTTGTCTGAAACAGATATAAAAAATAACACTATACTGCAGTTGACAGTATAGTGTTATTTTTTTGCAATAAAAAG